>CADCOP010000350.1 GCA_902803065.1 uncultured Lachnospiraceae bacterium
GGGCCTTCGGAAGGACCGGTTGCAGAATCTGTTTTTATCGCTGGTATGTTTGTCAGATACGGAACAGAATACGCGAAGATCTGCGACATCCGCGGCGAGAAGGCCATGGCGGAGGCAGCCCGCAAAGAGGTGGAGGATATGTACCAGGCTGTTATTACAGCCGGCTGGGATGGCGAATGGTTCCTTCGCGCATATGATGCCAACTCCGATAAGGTCGGTTCCCGCGAATGCGAGGAAGGACAGATCTATATTGAACCGCAGGGGTTCTGTGTCCTGGCGGGTATCGGAGTCAGGGAAGGCCTGGCGCAGAAAGCGCTCGCCTCCGTGCAGGAAAGGCTGGATACAGAGTATGGCATCATGATCCTGCAGCCCGCCTACACAAGGTATTACCTGAACCTCGGCGAGGTTTCCTCTTATCCGCCCGGATACAAGGAAAATGCCGGCATCTTCTGCCATAATAATCCGTGGGTGTCCATTGCGGAAACGGTAGTCGGGCACGGGGACAGAGCTTTCGACATTTACCGCAGGACCTGCCCTTCCTACACCGAAGAATTCAGCGAGATCCACGCGACAGAGCCCTATGTGTATTCGCAGATGGTCGCCGGAAAGGATGCCCGTTTCCACGGTCAGGCAAAGAACAGCTGGCTCACAGGCACCGCGGCCTGGACGTTTGTCAACATTTCCCAGTATATCCTGGGAGTCCGGCCAGGCTACGAAGGACTCTGTATTGATCCCTGTGTTCCGAAGGATTTCGGAGATTTCCACCTGACCAGAAAGTTCCGCGGCGCAGTCTATGAGATCGATGTGAAGAACCCGGACCACGTCGAGAAAGGCATCCGGCAGCTCATCGTCGACGGTAAAGAGATCAGCGGAAATATCATTCCGGCCGAAGAAGGCAAAACACTGTATCATGTAACTGCTGTGATGGGTTGATCCCCCCTGATTTTTCTCCTTTTTTGCAAAAAGGCTTTCCCTCCCCTCTCCGGGGGTGGGAAAGTCTTTTTTTCTGTGGTATACTCGGTCTCGTCAGGCACCATCCTGTCATACTTTGCCGGTTCAGGCATCTGCCCGCTCCGGCTCTTCTTCGGGGGTTTCAGAATGAAAAAAGTTCTTGTCATCGGTTCCGCGGTCGCGGATGTCATTATTAATCTTGAGGATCATCTTCCCGTTACCGGCGAGGATGTACATGTTCTCTCGCAGAAAATGCAGCTTGGGGGATGTGCCTACAATGTATCCGACATGATCCGGCATTTCGATGTTCCGTATATTCCTTTCTTTCCTGTCGGTACAGGCGCTTATGGCGACTTCATACGTTCGCAGTTCAGAAAAAGAGGCATCGAGACCCCTGTTCCTGCTCCTGGGGCCGACAACGGCTGCTGCTACTGTTTCATTGAAGCAGGCGGAGAGCGGACATTCATCAGCTATCACGGCGCTGAATACCGTTTTTTCCCCGAGTGGTTTGACCTGCTTGATCCGGAAGAAATCAGCTCTGTTTATATCTGCGGGCTCGAGATCGAGGAACCGACAGGAAAAAACATTGTCTCATTTCTGGAGAAGAATCCGCAGCTCACTGTGTTTTTCGGTCCCGGACCGCGGATCATGAAGATCAGTCATGACCTGATGGACCGGATCTTCGCCCTGCGCCCCATCCTTCACCTGAACGAAACAGAAGCGCTGGAATACTCCGGGAAAGCATGCGTTTCTGAAGCTGCCGCCTGGCTGTACGGGCAGACACACAATACTGTCCTGATCACTCTTGGCAGGGACGGCTGCCTGTACTATGACGAGAATGCTGAACATCTCATTCCCGGCTTTAAGGCAGAACAGGTCGATACGATCGGTGCCGGAGATGCTCATATCGGCGCTGTGATTGCTTCGCTCTCCCGCGGTCTCAGCCTCCCGGACGCGATTCGTACAGCAAACCGTGTATCAGCCGCAGTCGTTGAAACACAGGGCGCACTGCTTTCGAAGGAGCAGTTCGCCGGACTGCAGATATTCTTACAATAAAAAAACACCCATGTCTTTCGCCCTTGCACGGCGCTCAGATCACAGGTGTTGTGCAAATCCCGCACCAGGTGCTTTTTGCAAAGCTCCCCGATGCGGGGTTTTTATATTAAAATTCAGAAGGCAGTTCCAGTGTATGCTCTTCGTTCAGCAGATCACAGACTTCAAGGAATCTGTCAAGCGGTACACCGTATACTGTCTTGTTCATACCGCGGATGTTGACAGATACCGTGTTCTGCTCTGCTTCTTTGTCACCAACGACAAGAATGAACGGATCCTTGTAGGTCTTGTATGTTTTGATCTTTTCCTTCATGTTCTTGTCAGCATAGTCAACTTCAAAGCGGATTCTGTGCTTTCTGAGGGCATCAGCGACCTTCTTCGCGTAATCGTTGTGCTCCACGCGGATCGGTACGATACCGACCTGTACAGGAGACATCCAGAACGGGAAGGCTGCCTTGAAGTTCTCGATCAGGATACCTATGAAACGCTCAAAGGAACCAAAGATCGCGCGATGGATCATGACCGGCCGTTTCTGTGTTCCGTCGCTGGCAGTGTACTTCAGGTCAAAGTTAAGCGGAAGCTGGAAGTCGAGCTGGATCGTTCCCATCTGCCATTCTCTTCCGAGCGCGTCGCGCATCTTCAGGTCGATCTTGGGGCCGTAGAATGCGCCGTCTCCCTCATTGATCTCGTAATTGCCTTCGCCGTATTTCTTATCAAGAATATTCTTAAGAGAAGCTTCCGCCTGATCCCAGAGCTCTATCTCACCCATGAAGTCATCCGGTCTTGTGGAAAGCTCAGCCTCATATGTCAGTCCGAATGTACCGTAGATCTGGCCAGCGATATCCATGATATCACTGATCTCGTCCTCGATCTGGCTGTCCATCAGCAGTGTATGGTCATCATCCTGGCGGAACATCTGTACACGGAACAGGCCGTTGAGCTCACCGGATTTTTCTTTTCTGTGAATGACGTCCGTCTCCGAGAAACGAAGCGGAAGGTCTTTGTAGCTTCTGGTCTCTCTCTTGTAGACCATAATGGCATTCGGGCAGTTCATCGGCTTTGCCGCGTAGAAGTCGCTCTCATCCTCAGCTGTTCCGGGGATCAGGAACATATTCTCCTTATAGTGTCCCCAGTGTCCGCTCGTCTCCCACAGAGTCTTATTATTGATGACCGGCGCGGAGATCTCCTGGTATCCGTGCTCGTCATGGATCTCTCTCCAGAACTGAAGCAATGCGTTAAACAGCTTCCAGCCGCGCGGCAGCCAATAGGGCATTCCGGGAGCCGTCGGATCAAACATGAACAGATCCTGCTGCGGTCCGAGCTTTTTATGGTCACGCTCCATGGCTTCCTTGATCAGGTCAAGATGTGCCTTGAGGGCTGCTTTATCAGGAAATGCGTAAACATAGATTCTCTGCAGGCTGTCCCGCTTCTCATCCCCTCTCCAGTATGCTCCGGAAACGGATTTGATGGAAAAGGCGGCACTCAGAAGTTCCTGTGAATTCTCTACGTGAGGTCCTCTGCACAGGTCAACGAAATCATCCCCTGTATAATACACCGTGATCAGTTCATCTTCCGGAAGGTCCTGGATCAGTTCTGTCTTGAACTTCTGGTCAGCGAACATTTCAAGAGCCTCGGCGCGGGTCACTTCCTTCCGTGTCCAGGTCTCCCTGCGCTTCATGATCTCGCGCATCTTGTTTTCGATTGCCGTAAAATCATTCGGTCCGAGGTTTCGCGGAAGCAGGAAATCATAATAGAAGCCATCCGCGATCTGCGGTCCGATGGCGTACTGTACGTTCTCTCTTCCGAACATTTCAATAACTGCTTTTGCAAGGATGTGCGCCAGTGAATGGCGGTATACCTGCAGGAATTCTTCTCTGTCCATTTTTTCCTCCATGATTAAAATAATTAGGTGCTGACCCGGATGCTGCCCCGCAGGCGCGGTGCGTTCACATGCATGATCACTAAAAAAACCCTCACACTACCATCCGGTAATGTAAGGGCGCTTCTGCGTGGTTCCACCTTACTTGCTGTAGCTGTCTGCTGCAGGTACGCTTTTTCACTGATGTACGCGCGGCAATCCAGAAACAGCCTCTTCATTATGATGATAACGGTATCACCGGACCGGATTGGGGTCTCTCAGAGGTGGTCTTCAAACAGTCAGGCACAGAATATTTCCAGCACGGCTCAGCCGATATTCCTCTCTGGGTGTCTGTTCTGCTCTACTCTTCTCTTCAACGATTTCTGTATGTTTTATCAACACAACTGATTGTAGCATATATCCGCGAAATGTCAATGAATATACAGCTGTCACCAGTCAAGTCCGATACTCTCAAGGAACGCCTGGTCGATCATTCCGTTTGCCTCAAGGCCATGGCCTTCCTTATAATTCTTGACTGCAGCTCTTGTCTTGCTGCCGATCAGTCCGTCTGGAGTTCCGAGGTCGTAGCCCTCACCTGTCAGGAATTCCTGTACCTTCTTCAGGGTGGCAGGATCACTCAGGCCGAGGCTCTCGAGAAGCTCTCTGTCGATCACATCCGTATCGGTCAGTGAATTTGCGGATCTGTACTCCCGGATCTTCTGCTTTGTCGCTTCACCGATCTGGCCGTCTACCAGGCCGCAGTCATATCCGTTCTCATAAAGAGCCGCCTGTACATTGCAGACACAATCCTTGTCTGTGTATACGGTGCCGTCATCCTTCTTTGTTTCGCTCTCCGTTATCCCGGCCTCTTCTGTTTCTCCTGTTTCTCCTGTCTCTTCTGTTTCCACGGTGTCATGCGCGTCTTCAACGGCAGACTGGTCTTCTGTCTCTTCCGTCTCCTTTACGAGCGTCTCATTTGCAGGCACCACTGTCCCGCCCTGAAGGGTTCCCTTCTCAGTGTCGATCGCATAGCTGTCTTTATAAACGCTCTCAAACTTTTCGTTCCGGATCTCCAGAGCTATCGTTCCGTTTTCGGGAACCAGCAGATTTCCGAATTTTCTCGCCTCCGCGGGCACACTGATCACTGTCTCGCTGACATCGGAAGAAGCAATGAATGTCAGTGCTCCTCCGGTCCTGTTTTCAGCATACATGCGCAGGGACCGGCATCCTTCCACATCAGACTCTTCGATCCCGGTTACGCTGATGCTGCAGTCGTCCTGTGAATACAGGGCGATGTCTCCTTCCTTTGGCTCCCGGACATATTCAGCCAGAGCCGCCTCTTCGCCCATAGGATACACCGTTCTCGGAAATACCTTCACATCCGAAAGCTCTTCCGGTGATCCCGGCGTTCTTGTCCAGATCTGCAGGTCAAAGTCGACCCTGGTAATATCATCAATGTCATTTTCGATCATTTCAAGGCTCCACAGCTCGATTCTGGCAAGTGCCTTTTTGCCCGGAAGAACAGTCTGTGACCAGAACACATCCTGCGCGAATCCGTTTACACGGACATTCGACAGTTCATACAGGACCGTATTGCCGCTGTTGTTTTCCAGGTACACATTCCAGTCGGATACGCCGGCGCCTTCCCCCGTAATGTCCAGAATACGGAAGATATAGTTTTCGCCGGTGATCAGGTCTTCGCCGGTATAGTCATCCTCGAGGACATTGCTTCCGGACCCGTCCGTGTCATAGGTCACATCGACATTTGTTTCGGCAATATAGGTATTACTGCCATTCTCATCGGAGGTATACGCCCACACGGTAAACATGATCTCATAAATATCCTCTGCGCCGATCGCGTCCAGCGCTTCACGTGACCACGTTACCTCTGTATCCATATCCGATGAGGCTGAAAGAGCCCAGGAAGATGAACCCCAGCCATCGAACGCGCACATGCAGCTGTTGACAGCCGCATCCGCAAGTGTCACGGCAGCATAATCCTCTGTGCGGTTTTCAAGATGAAACTGCCAGGTATAGCCATCACTCAGATCTGTATCGTCAGACTCAGCATACATGCCGACCGCTTCTGTATCGATCAGTACGATACTGTCAAACGCTGTGTCTGTCAGAGTATACTGTCTGCTTCCCATGACTTCCTCCGCCAGACTTCCCCCTGACTCCTGACTTTCCGTGGCTTCCTCCTCCATAAGCAGTTCTCCCTCAGCGGCAGAAAAGCCTGACCCCAGTGATGCCGAAAGCATAAGGACAGCCGCAGCTGTCAGTATTGCCCTGCTCTTTTTCATAAAAGATCCTCTCCTTATCGTTCTTTTATTTCATTCTTTCCGCCAGCCTGTACAGCTTTGCATATATGCCGTCGAGCGCCAGCAGCTGTTCATGATTTCCTTCTTCCTCGATGCCCTTTTCCGTAAGAACATAGATTCTGTCAGAATCACGGATCGTGGACAGTCTGTGAGCTACCGTGAGCGTTGTCCGCCCTTTCGCAAGCTCCCTGAGCGCAGCAGCGACCTCGAATTCACTTTCGTTGTCAAGCGCGGACGTAGCCTCGTCAAGAATAATGATCGCCGGATCCTTGAGAAACACCCTCGCTATGCTCAGCCTCTGTTTCTGTCCTCCCGAAAGCTTAACGCCGCGTTCCCCGATATATGTATCATAACCGTCAGGCAGGGCTTCAATAAACTCCTTTGCTCCTGCTCTCTCAGCGGCTTTCTCAACATCCTCGCGGCTCGCTCCGGGCCTTCCGTATACAATGTTATCATAAACCGTTCCCGAAAACAAATATACATCCTGCTGAACGATACCAATGTTCCTTCTCAGGCTCTCCAGTGAATAATCGCTGACGGAAATGCCGTCGATCGTCAGGCTTCCTCCTGTGATGTCGTAGAACCTGGGAATCAGGTTGCACAGCGTGGTTTTTCCTCCGCCGGAAGGGCCTACAAGAGCCGCCCTCTCTCCGGGATGGATCTCTATATTCAGGTGATGGAGGACCTTATTATGGTCATCTTCATACTCAAAGCTCACATCCCTGAAGCAGATGTCTCCCCTGGGTTCCTTCATCTCCACGGCGCCTTCCCTGCTGAATATGTCCACATCAGCGTCCATGATCTGAAGGAAACGTTCAATTCCCGTCATGCCTCTCTGGAACTGTTCCGTAAATTCCACGATGCGGCGAATCGTTGCGATCAGCATGTTTACATACAGGACATAGGCGACCAGATCCGGCGGCTTTATCAGCCCCCTGCGCATGAATAAGCCTCCCGCGAGGATAACTGCCAGATACATGATGCTTTCAAAGAGCAGCGTAACTGCCTTGAAAATACCCATATACCTGTAAGTATCTTTTTTTATTCTGAAAAACTTCCGGTTATCTTTCTCGAACTTCTCTTTTTCAAGTTCTTCATTGGCAAATGCCATGACGACCCTGTGTCCGAGAAGACTGTCTTCGACCCGGGCATTCAGTTCCCCGATCTGTGTCCTCTGGCGCCGGAACGCGCTTCTCTGCCAGGCATTGAGCCGTACGCACACATACAGCATGACCGGCACGATGGCGAATACAATGAGTGTCAGGAGCAGATTGATCCTCGCCAGAATAATGAAGGAAACCAGAGCTTTTACAAACGCAATGAAGAATTCTTCCGGACAGTGATGCGAAAATTCGGTCACATCAAAAAGGTCGTTTGTAATTCTTCCCATGATCTGTCCGACCTTCGTATTATTATAATACCGGTCCGAAAGTTCCTGAAGATGGGCATAAGCGTCCCTTCTCATATCCGTCTCGATCCCGGCTCCCATCACATGTCCCATATTCGCCATATAGTAGTTCGCCAGGCAGTCGATCACGCGAAGGAGGGCGTACAGGCACGCGATCCTCAGGATATAGCGGATCGTAAGAAGTTCGAAATGATACATGCCCGTATTGGTGATCTGCCGGATCATGACCGGGAGTACGATATCGCATACGCTGGTCAGCGACGCGCAGAAAAGATCCAGCGCAAGCTCCCCGGCGCGGGGTCTGTAATATGGTCCGAACCGCCTCAGAAGCGTTCCTGTGCTGTAACTGCGTCCGTTTGTATCTGACCTGCTTTTATTCTGCGGCATAACCTGTTTCCTCAACCTTCAGTATAATACCCGTCCGGGTCCATCTGTACCATATTACCGTATAGCAGCTCTTTATTGCAAGCACACTTTCAGTCATCCACCTGTATTTATTCCTCCGAATGCAAACATAATCCTTCTTCATGTATACATTATCCTCTTGACCAGCGGAGTCTGCAGTATTATAGTAAGAATGTTGCTGGGGGCGCCCGCCGGCTGAGAATGCTTAATGCATGACCCCTATTACTTGATCCGGATAATACCGGCGTAAGGAGGCATTTCATATGTTATTTGTCACACAGGACGGTGGCCTCACCACCGGCGGTTATATTCTGACCGCGATCATCATTTTTGCTCTTCTGATCATTGTTTCCCTTATTGCGAATAAGAAAAAGCAGACGTTCAACGCCAGGGTCCTCGCATTCTGCGCTGTTGCTCTCGCGCTCGCGACTGTGACAAGCATGATCAAAGTATGGGAGATGCCGATGGGTGGTTCCATTACGCTCCTCTCCATGCTTTTCATCACCCTGATCGGCTACTGGTACGGTCCTGTTGCCGGACTGATCACCGGCGTAGCCTACGGTCTTCTCCAGCTGATCCTCGGGCCTTACATCATCAGCCTGCCTCAGCTGCTCGTTGACTATCCATTCGCTTTCGGAGCCCTTGGAATCTCCGGCTTTTTCTCATCACAGAAAAACGGCCTGGTAGCAGGTTATATTGCCGGCATCATTGGCCGTTTCGTATTCGCGGTCCTCTCCGGCGTCATCTTCTTCGGTATGTACGCACCCGAGAGCATGGGACCTTTTGTTTACTCCATAGCCTATAACGGAAGCTATATTTTCGCGGAAGGAATCATCACCGTGATCATCCTGATGATCCCCGCGGTAAGAAAAGCTATGAAACAGGTAAAGGATCTTGCCACTGCCTGAGACAGTACTGAGATCGCTGCCGAATACAAATATAAAAATACAGATATAAAAAAGAAACAGACATAAAAAGAGCTGCGGATTCCGGCGGATCCGCAGCTCTTTTCTCCTGCTGCGATTGATGATATAAAGATGGTCTGAAGTCATTGCCTCCTCAAAAATATCCCGAAGCCTGCGGAGGAAACTATCTTTCTATTCCGGCAAAAAATAATCCAAGCATTCCCGGTCCGACGTGAGCGCCGGAGAAAGGCTCATGGGGGCAGACTGTGATATTGGCGTCAGGGCTGATCTCCAGAATCATAGCTTTCAGTGCCTCTGCGTCCTCAAGGCAGTCTCCATGAGAGATAAAGACCTGCGGGGAAGGAATATTCATCCGCTTTTCAGCGTATTTATCCGCCAGTTTCCGGATAGCCCGTTTTCTTCCGCGGCTGATGCCGCAGGACACTATGTGACCCGTCTGATCGCCATACAGGATCGGCTTGATGTTCAGGGTCGTCCCGATCGCTGCCGTAGCCCCGCTGACTCTTCCGGTCCGTTTCAGGAAATTAAGGTCATCCACCGTAAAATACTGACAGCAGTGCCGGACCATATTATCAAGTATGATCGAAGCCCTGGCGGCCGGCAGGCCCTCACTGTTAAGCTTCGCCGCACGAAGCGCCAGCATGCCGTTTCCGAAACCGCAGCCGTGCGAGTCAACAATGTGAACGAGTCTTCCGGGATGTTCCTCCATCAGCTGTGAAGCCGCGCTGTAAGCCGCATTATAGGTTCCGCTGATGCCCGAACTCATGGCAATATAAATAACGTCCTTTCCTTCCTCCAGGACAGGTTCAAAATTCTCAATAAACAGTGCTGTATTTAAAAGGCTCGTTTTTACGACAGCACCTCTTCTCAGATCATCGTAATAGGCTTTCGTGTCAAAATGCTCAATATCTCCCGTATAGACAAGGGGCGTACCATTCATAGTATAAGAACTCGGAAGCAGCCGGATCCCGTCCAGCAATCTCCCGGGAAGATTAGCGGTCCCATCCGCAAATACAGCAAATGACATAGTTTTCTCCTTCTGCAATCATATTTGACCAGATCGCATGATATCTGCCTTCAAAAAGCGCAGTCCGGCCACCCGTATGCTTCCATTATACCATTGTTTTTCCTTTTTTAAAGACAGGTACAGATATTGACAAATCGTTATCTCTATTGTAAACTTTCCATTTGATTGAGTTAACGTTTTGTGTTGACAATTGAATTCTGAAAGGATATGAACATATGCTGAAACTGGCGGAGGAGATCATTCAGGGCCGGAGGCTGAGATCCGGGGAAGACCTGACTTTTTTTATCACTGCTGATCTGAATCAATTGTGCAGCGGAGCAGACCGGATCCGGCGCAAGCTGTGCGGAGACAGAATTGATCTGTGCAGCATCATCAATGGACGCGGAGGAAAATGCAGTGAAAACTGCAAGTTCTGCGCTCAATCCGCACGAAGCCGTACCGGCTGCGATGTATACGGCTTTCTGCCTCAGGAAGAATTCGTGGAAGACTGCTGCCGCATAAGAAACAAAGGTGTGGACCGTTATTCGATCGTCACAGCGGGGCGGACGCTTGCGGGAGATGATCTGGAAAAAGCTGTTGATACATACCGCGCCATGCACAACGCCTGTCCGGATATGGTATTATGCGCTTCCCATGGTCTGATGGAAGAAAAAGATCTTGCCAGACTGAAGGAAGCCGGCGTGACCATGTACCATACAAATGTGGAAACCTCGGAACGGTTCTTCCCTGAGATCTGCACAACGCATTCCTACGCTGATAAAAAAGAACAGATCCGGCGCGCCAGAGCTGCAGGACTGACCGTATGCAGCGGAGGTATTCTGGGAATGGGAGAGACCTGGCAGGACCGCCTGGACATGGCTCTCCTTCTCTCAGAAATGAACATTACTTCCATTCCGCTGAACTTCCTGATCCCGGTAAAGGGTACGCCTCTCGGACAGCGTCCCAGGCTCTCACCCGATGAGATCACAAGGATCGTAGCAGTATTCCGTTACATTAACCCCACAGCGTTCATCCGCATTGCTGCCGGGCGCAGCTATTTCAATGACGGCGGCGCTGTGCTGTTCCGCTCGGGAGCTAATGCCACGCTGACAGGGGACATGCTCACGACCGTAGGAAATAATACCTCACAGGACCGCGAAATGCTGCTCTCGATGGGCTTCCAGCTGAAGTCCCTCCCGGAAGAATACAATAACCAGAAAGAAGGATGCTGCTATGACTCAGCAGAATAAAACACACACAATGGTATTTACGGCACTTATGACAGCTGTTCTCTGCATCATGGGCCCCTTATCTCTGCCAATTCCCATAAGCCCTGTACCTATCAGCCTGACAAACCTTGCTCTCTATTTCATCTGCTGTCTGCTCGGCATGAAACTGGGGACTGTCAGTTACCTGCTCTACCTGCTTCTGGGCTTTGCGGGTCTTCCCGTTTTTTCAGGCTTTACCGGCGGCGGTGCAAAACTGCTCGGTCCGACGGGCGGATATCTTTTCGGGTTCATCTTCATGGTACTGATCTGCGGCTGGTGCTTTGAGCATACGGATAACCGGATCTTTCAGTTCGCCGGAATGATCGCAGGAACTGCTCTCTGCTATCTGTTCGGCACTGCATGGCTCGCTTACCAGGCCCATCTGTCCTTCGGGGCAGCTCTCGCAGCAGGTGTGATCCCCTTTATTCCGGGCGATATCGCAAAAATGCTGATCGCAGCGCTGATCGCTCCTGAACTTCGAAAGCGGGTCAAAGCCGCCTTTTCCATTGACTAAAACATCAAATAATGCTATGCTTCCCGCATATTCGTAATACCGAGGAGCGTGTTATACAAAAATGATATTTCTGGTACTGGCAGTTTTATCGAGTTCCCTGATCTCCGTTTCCATGCGCGCGTTTGAAGGCAGATGCCGCCATACAATGGGCATGTTCGTTGTGAATTACCTGATCTGTATGGTGCTTGCCTGCCTGTTCGCAGGAAGGATCGCCTTTTATTCCCCGCAGCAGGGTTTTCATCTGGCGCTTCTGCTCGGCTGCATGGCAGGCGTTCTTTTCCTTGTATGCTTTGTCCTTCTGCAGCTGAACATACAGAAAAACGGAGTTGCCATGGCTTCCACTTTCATGAAGCTGGGCGTTGTTATATCCACACTGATCGCCATCGTGGTCTTTCGCGAAAGTCCAGGGCTGAATCAAGGTATCGGTATTATACTGGCTATACTGGCGATCCTGCTCATCCACACAGACAGCAGGGAAACGAAAAAAGCATCCTGGGGCTGGCTTCTTCCTGTACTGCTCATATGCGGCGGCATCACGGACTCCATGGCAAATGTGTTTGATAAGGTCGGCGATCCGGCCGTAAAGGATTATTATCTGTTTTATACCTTCGGAGCTGCTTTTGTATGCGCTCTTTTCATGATGTTTATCAGGCATGAAAAAATAGGAAAATGGGAATTCATCAGCGGCGTACTGGTCGGCATTCCCAACTATTTCTCCACCCGTTTTCTGCTTCTGTCGCTCGGGAAGGTTCCGGCCGTGATCGTCTATCCGGCTGTCAGTGCGGGAACCATTATCCTTGTATCCCTCGCAGGCGCTCTCCTTTTCCGGGAAAGCTTAAGCCGCAGAAAACTGACCGCACTTTTCATCATCTGCATTGCCCTTGTTCTTCTGAATATCTGACTAAGATCTTGCATGAGCTCCTCCGCTCATTGTCCCCCTGCCGTAAGATACACCATCACAAAAAAACTTATGATTCCAAACCAGACAGCCAGGCTGACCGGCGGAACGAACAGGACTTTCAGAAATGATCTGACCATCCTTCTGCCATCTTTCTTTTCCGGCTTTCCGCGGTATCTTTTCTTCTTTCCGTTTTCTGACTGCGTGTATATCCA
>CADCOP010000351.1 GCA_902803065.1 uncultured Lachnospiraceae bacterium
CCTTTCAGATCGTCAAAAAGGCAAAACAGAAGGGCATAAAGGAAATCGGCTATATCGGGCAGGCGCTGCACTGCCGTTCATTTTTCGAACGCTATATGGCCTTCCGGGAAGCCATGTATCTGTACTCGCTTCCGATCCGGGATGACTATTGCCTTACGGAGATCCATCCCCACGGAAGTACATATCAGGATTTTTTAAGAGAACATATTAAAAAAATGAACCGGCTTCCGGAACTGTTTATCTGTGCCAATGACTTTGTCGCCATCGATGCACTGATCATATTCACGGAACTTGGCATCTCCTGCCCCGGAGAAGTCATGCTGAGCGGATTTGACGATTCTCCGGAATCAAAGATTTTCACGCCCCCATTGACGACCTGCCACATCCACAGTCAGATCATGGGCCTGTCTGCCGCCAAGATGCTCATCAACCGCATCATGCAGCCGGATCTGAACTACCGAACCGTTCATACCGAAACAGACCTGATCTATCGGGAATCTACCCGGGGAGAATTTGAAAATGCGCAGTATGCTTGATCCGGACAGTCCGGTCCTTCAATTCATCACCAAACTGGTTTACAGCGTCTGGCTGAACATCCTATGGTTCGTCTGCTGTATCCCTGTCTTTACCATCGGTCCGTCAACAACGGCCCTGTTTTACTCCTGCCAGAAAATGGCCCGCGATGAGGAGGGATATATCACCCGCTCCTTCTTCCATTCCTTCCGGCAGAACTTCAAACAGGGCGTCCTGATCGGTCTGATCATGACGGTCTCCGGTGCATTTCTGGTCGTTGACGGTTTTGTTCTTGTTCGCCTGTATAAGACGTCCCCCTTCTGGGCCGTCCTGACTGCTGTCTTTATCGTTGCCTGCGCGGCCTGGCTGATTGTATTCATGTGGGTTTTCCCGCTGCTTGCCCACTTCGACAATACAACGGGCGCCATGTTCAAAAACGCGATCATGCTGGGAATGCGCTTTCTTGTTTGCACCGTCCTGATGGCAGCCATCTACATAGTCATGGCCCTGCTCATTATCCATGTGATGACCCCTCTGATCATTTTCGGGATGGGGACCTGTGCGTTCCTGAATTCCCTGCTGATGAACAATATCCTGGTCCAGATCGAAACAAAATCCGCCGGGACGTCCGAGGAGAGCATGTCTGAGGAAGATACTTCCGAATAAGATACATCTGAAGATGCGTCTGAGAAAGGTGTGTAATGGCAAACGTTTCAAAGCGCAGACGCTTTGTTCGTTTCCTTATCATAAAAAGACCAGGGGGAACATAATGAGACAGTCCGGAAACACTGACCGGAATACATGGAAACGTCTGAAAGGCACTGCAAAGCTGCAGTATATCTGGGATTATTACAAACTGCCGATTTTTCTGATCTGCGTCTGCATTTATGCTGTCGGTTATCTGATCTGGCGAAATGTGACCGCCGAATATCCGCAGCTGTATCTGGCCTATGTCAATCTTGATGTGGGTGAAACGCTCGACCGCCGTCTGAACGAAGACTTCCTCGATTATCTGCATCCGGAAGAGAAAAACAGTGTCGTTAAGACCATCCGCAATCTTGCACTCACAGAAAATCTGCAGGAGATCGACGGATCTTACGTTTATGCCTCCCAGGTCAAAATCCTGGCCGCGATCGACAACCAGCAGCTGGATGTCGTCCTGATGAATCAGGAGGCCTTCGATGCATTTTCCCAGAATGGTCTTCTGGCTAATCTGGATACCTTTGCCGAGGAGCAGGGACTGACACAGTTCACGCCTTATTTCGTTGAAAATATCGAGATCCTGTCCGATAACGCGGACGAAGTCAAAAAGGACCCCACGGTTACGTATCATTCTGAAACAGCAGCATATCCCATGGGGATCGATATCTCTTCTTTTCCGCCGATCGAGGAAGCCGGCTTTCCGGACCGTGTGTATCTCGGCATTATCGCAAACACCGAACATTCCGCCAATGCGGCTTCCTTCGTAACCTATCTTGCCCGGACCCCATAAAAAGGACGGGATATTCGCTCATTTACATGATGGCCGAACTCGGGCATGAAGATCATGCCCTCCTGATCCGGATCCAGATGATCCTGAATCATTCTTGGCTGCTGCAGATCTTCCGGTGAAGCAGCAGGATTCCCCCTACCTTCTCAGATATGCGGACGATACAGGGAAGGCAAAATACGTATCCGGATAGGGCTCATTTTTCAGGGAGAAATGCCACCACTCGCAGTCAATGGGCTGAAAACCATTTCGTACCATCACCTTCTGCAGGAGCATACGATTCTCAAACTGCTCCTTTGTGATCTCCCGGCAGTCCGGGTGGGAGACTTTGCTGAACAAATCAAACGGACTGCCCA
>CADCOP010000352.1 GCA_902803065.1 uncultured Lachnospiraceae bacterium
ACTATAAAAGAATACGCAGGGGTGCATGTGAAGGTATCGAAGACGAAGCTTAAAAAATAATAAGAAGAAGACAGATCGTATATAAGGAATACGAAAAAAGTTTTAATTATTTTAGAAGCCCCTTACTGTTGAAGATATTTTAATATAAAATGCAGGATGCTCTGCCGGACAACTGAATAAAATCAAAATAAGGATAAAATAGAATAATTAAATATAAAAAGTAAGAGGCGGTACAAGAGGTGCCGCCTCTTATTTTTGGTGTTCGGACATGTCCTGGAATGAGCTGCACCTGCGGGGAGTTTTATGTGGAAATCTTCGCTGAAAGGTGCTATAGTGTTAGATGGATGTTACTGTTCTCCTGTCAGTTTCCGGGAGAAAGTTGCCGATAGTTCAGGATCGTTCGGATCCGGATTTTGGAGGAAAGAGTGAAAATTATTATCGTTGGCTGCGGCAAAGTAGGTGAAGAGCTCGCTGCGGCCCTGAGCCAGGAAGGCAATGATATTACAGTTATTGATAAAAACGATCATGTGCTCGATAATCTCCGCAGCCAGTACGATGTTATGGGGCTGGTCGGAAACGGAGCAAACTATTCTGTTCAGCTGGAAGCAGATATCATGCACGCGGATCTGATGATCGCGGTGACAGGGTCTGATGAGCTGAACCTGCTGAGCTGCCTGATCGCGAAGAAAGCAGGCAACTGCCATACGATCGCGAGGGTCAGGAACCCCGAATACAGCACGCAGATGGCATACCTGAAGGAAGAACTCGGACTGGCCATGGTGATCAACCAGGAGCAGACGGCGGCACGCGAGATCGCGAGGGTGCTGCGTTTTCCGTCCGCCATCGAGATCGATACATTCGCGAAGGGAAGAGTGGAACTGCTCCGGTTCAGAGTCCCTGAGCAGTCTGTCCTGAATGGGATGTCCCTGATCGAGATGCGCCAGAAGCTGCAGTGCAATGTTCTGGTATGCACCGTTGAACGGAACGGTACGATCGAGATTCCCGGCGGTGATTTCGTGCTGCGCGGAGGAGATGTGATCTCCGTCGTGTCGGAGGCTAAGTCGGAGGAAGTGTTCTTCCGAAAGATCGGCGTACGGCAGAATACGATTCGTGACGTCATGATCATCGGCGGCGGAGATATTGCCTATTACCTGGCCGATATCCTGGCGACCTACGGGACCCGTGTGACGCTGGTCGAGAGGAGAGAGGAGCGCTGCAGTGAGCTTTGCGAGCTTCTTCCGAAGGCGACGATCATTCACGGGGACGGCAGCAGCAAGCATCTGCTCGAGGAGGAAGGCATGGACCGTATGGACGGTTTTGTCTCCCTTACGGATATTGATGAGGAGAATGTGATCCTTTCTCTCTATGCGAGAAAGAAAGGCCTGAAGAAGGTCATTACAAAGATCAATCACATCTCTTTCGATGAAGTTATTGATACACTTGATCTGGATACGATCATAGCGCCGCGAAACCTGACGGCAGAGTATATTCTTCAGTATGTACGCGCGAGAAAGAATTCCATGGGCAGCAATGTGGAAACTCTGCACAGAATCGTCGACCGCAAGGCGGAAGCGCTCGAATTTATCGTCAGCGATAATTTTAACCGCCGAAACATTCCGCTGCAGGATCTTCCGCTGAAAAGCAATATTCTGATCGCGTGCCTGTACAGGAAAGGCAAGATCATTCTCCCGCGCGGCAGTGACGTGATGCAGCCCGGTGACACGGTCATCATCGTGACTACAGGCAGAGGCCTGAATGATATTGAGGATATCTTTGAAGCATAGAAGGTTGGCGTATTATGAATTACGGAATGATTTTATACGTGCTGGGATGGCTCCTGAACTTTGAAGCGGCATTCCTGATCCCCCCGGCAGCCGTCGCGGTGATATACAGGGAAAAGGAAGGTCTCTGTATCCTGATCACCATGATGCTGTGCCTGGTACCCGGTCTGCTCGCTGTGTTCCTGAAGCCGAAAAAGCGGAGGATCTATTCCCGCGAGGGCTTCGTGATCACCGCTCTGTCCTGGTTTGTACTCTCCCTTTTCGGAGCGCTCCCGTTCCGGATCTCCGGTTATATTCCGCACATGGTTGATGCGGTGTTTGAAACTGCCTCCGGATTTACAACGACCGGAGCCAGCATTCTGACAGATGTCGAGGCGCTTCCCCACTGTCTTCTGTTCTGGAGAAGCTTTACACATTGGATGGGCGGCATGGGCGTCCTGGTCTTTATCATCGCTATCCTTCCCATGGCAGGCGGAAGCGATATGTATCTGATGAAAGCAGAGAGCCCCGGACCGGACGTACAGAAGCTTGTCCCGAAGGTCAAGACGACAGCGTCCACACTGTACGGGCTGTACGTGGTCCTTACCGTGCTGCAGGTCATCTTCATGCTTCTGGGACGGATGCCCCTGTTTGAAGCGCTGACCACAGCTTTTGGTACTGCCGGAACCGGAGGCTTTGGCGTTAAGAATACAAGCATAGCCGGATATTCAACATACCTGCAGGTCGTCATCACGATCTTCATGATCCTGTTCGGCGTGAACTTTAACGTTTATTACCTGATCTACAAACGCAGGTTCAAGGATGTCCTTCATGTCAGCGAGGTGTGGACCTATCTGGGGATCATTGCGGCCGCGATCATCCTGATCTGCATCAACATTCTCCCGGGGTACGCGAACCCGCTGATCGCTCTGCGCGATTCGGCCTTCCAGGTCGGTTCGATCATAACGACGACCGGTTTTTCGACGGTCGACTTTGATCTCTGGCCGGCGTTCTCGAAGACGATCCTGGTGACCCTGATGTTTGTCGGCGCCTGCGCGGGCAGCACGGGCGGAGGCCTGAAGGTCTCCAGGGTGCAGATGCTTGCAAAGTCCATTCCGCGGGAGATCGGCCATGTAACACATCCGAACAGCGTACGCAAGGTCAAGATCGACGGAAAACAGGTCGAGCATTCGGTCATGCGGAGCGTCAATGTATATATTGCCGCATACATACTTGTTCTGGCGGGATCCATTCTGATCATTTCGCTTGACAACTTTGACATGACGACAAACTTTACGGCAGTTGCGGCTACGCTCAATAATATCGGACCGGGTCTTTCCGGTGTCGGACCGACAGCGAATTTTTCTGCATATTCCTATCTGTCCAAGATCGTGCTTACATTTGATATGATTGCCGGCAGACTGGAACTGTTCCCGGTGCTGATCCTCTTCTCGAGGAAGACCTGGCTGAAATAGCCCGGGAGCAGGCCGCGGAAATTATTTGATAGAGCAATACATTTCAGCAGTTTTTTATATATGAGGTGAAAACGGTGGATAAGGCGGAATACAATCTCAAACTGGAAGAGATTTATCGGTGTGTGGATCAGGGAAATTATGCGGAAGCAGCCAGAATCGCTGACACGATCGACTGGAAGCGGGTCAGAAACGTACGCACGCTCTGCATGATCAGTGAAATATATGAAGCGGAGGACCGCTATGCGGAAAGCAAGGAGCTGCTGCTGCGCGCTTACCGCAGGTCGCCTGTCGGTCGTACCATTCTGCAGCGGCTCGTTGAGGTGACGATCCATTTAAAGCAGTTCGATGAGGCGATCGAATATTATTCCGAGTACTGCCAGGCCGCGCCTCATGACAACAGCCGGCTTCTCCTGAAATATAAGATCTACAGAGGCAGGGGATCATCTGTCGAGGAACAGATCGATATCCTCAAGGAATATCTTGACCAGGAGTATAATGAAAAATACGCATATGAGCTTGCACGCCTCTATCAGCAGGCAGACCGGATCCAGGACTGCATTACGACCTGTGATGACCTGGTCCTGTGGTTCCACAGCGGCAAGTATGTGATCAAGGCGCTCGAGCTGAAGAAGAGATACGCTGCCCTTACTCCGAAGCAGCAGGAGATCTATGACCACAGGTTTGATGAACCTGAGGAAGAGGAACAGATCGGGCAGGAAATGCAGATGGTAGCTACCAGCGATACGACTCTGGCGGATGCCATCGTGGAAGATACGGAGCGCTCAATAGCGAAGGATGTTGCCGCTGCGGCTTCTGCCGGGCAGGATGCGGATAAGGCTGCAGACGATGCGAAGGATGCTCCCTCTGAGGGCGATACGAGAGTGCTTCCGGGCGGAACGGTATTTGCAGATCCCGATGTATCCCGCGGAAATACAGGAAAAACGGTGGAGGATGAATATCCGGAAGCCGGAGATGCGCCTGCGGAGGATGAAGCAGAAACAGAGTCTGCAGAGACCGGCGGAGCTGAGGAGGCTTCAGAGCAGGAAGAGACCGGATCTGACACGGAAGATGAGGAAGAAGAAGCCGCTGAGGCCGCTGCAGATGAAACTGCAGATGAAACTGC
>CADCOP010000353.1 GCA_902803065.1 uncultured Lachnospiraceae bacterium
TCATGTCGGGCGCTGTGTAAGAAATGTGGCGCTTCTGCTGCCCGAAATTCTCCGGGGAACTGTAGATTGGACTTGACATTAGGTTGAACTAATTATATTATGTTAGAGATGACTAACCGCCGTTCCTGCGGTACGGCGGTTTTTATGACCGCATAGGTTAGATAAATCTAACTAGAGCAAGTTCCTCGCACGCCGCGCGTGACATGGAGGCCATCGTATATGCCGGAAGAAATATTGATCAACCAGTGTTCTCCCACACTGGCGGGCCTGAAGACAGGAAACATGTTTCCTGTCACTGTAGTACCGGGACAGGACATTTGTGATGAACTGCGGGAGCTGAACAGGCTTCTTGGGAAAAAGGGGATTCGTGTTGTCATTCTCAGGCGGACGGATAAAAAAGCACTGCTGTATCTGTACCGGCCAGATTTCCTGGAGCGGGATCTTGGCTGCCCCGAGGCGCGCCGGATCCTGGAGGAAAAGGGGTATTGCTGCAGCAGTGCGGGAACCTGCGTCGTCCAGCTGATCCGGCATATGGCGGAAGATGACGAATTTCCGCATGAGGTCGGCCTTTTCCTCGGATACCCGCCGGAGGATGTTCAGCGCTTCATGAAGGACTCGCGCCGCGGGGTGAAATGTACAGGCTGCTGGAAAGCATACGGAAATGAAGAGGAAGCGCGGAAGACATTCGCCAGGTTCAGAAAATGCACGGATGTATACCGCAGGGAATTATCAAAGGGCAGATCCCTGCTCCAACTGACGGTCCGGACGGATCGGAAGCATCGGGCAGGATGCATATAAACAAAAGAAAGGGACAGAAATCATGAGTAAAGTAGCAGTTGTTTATTGGAGCGGAACCGGAAATACGCAGGCTATGGCGGAGGCAGTAGCAGAGGGCGCGAAAGGGAAAGGAGCCGAGGTGTCTGTAATAGAAGCCGGAAACTTCACGGCGGATCAGGTAAGCGCCTATGACGGAATAGCATTCGGCTGCCCGGCTATGGGTGACGAAGTACTGGAGGAAAGTGAATTTGATCCGATGTTCTCCGATGTGGAGAAAGTTCTGTCAGGCAAAAAAATCGCTCTGTTCGGTTCCTATGGCTGGGGTGACGGACAGTGGATGCGGGACTGGGAAGAAAGATGCCGCACAGCCGGGGCCGAACTGGCTGCCGACAGTGTCACATCCAATGATGCACCGGGCGATGAAGAGACTGAGAAGTGCAGAAATCTCGGCGCAGCACTTGCCTGATCGCAGCGAAAGGCTGATGTGAAATGAGCAGCATTTTCGTTTTAATAGCCGTATCTGCAGCAGTGTTCCTGCTGTCGAAGCTGAAGCGGAAACTGCTGCAGATGGCCGGAAAAAAGGGAAGAAAATAGATGGTGAGAAGAGGAGACGTATCATTTTTGATATATCTTCTCTTTTCATTTATTCGGGGATTGTAATATTGTCACCGGAGCAGTTTGCATTGAATATGCTATTGACGATTTTTCTGGCAGGCGTATCTAACTCAGTGGGGTATCGATTCCCCATCTGAGTTAAAGCCTCCGCGGATCGGCCGAGAGGACCAGAAAAGGGGAATCAAGCGCGCCAGAAGCTTTTCATCTTACACATCTGGTTGTAGGATCCGCAGCAGGCACTTATAATAGTAGTTGATACTTCAAGCAGTATTCGTTTTGTGTAACCCTTGTCCATTTCTTAAAAGCAGTCTGGAAATATAATATTCCGGGTTTAAAAGGTTTGCAGGATATTCAATAAAGGAGTGGTTTTTCTTTGCTGAACACACAACTGATCAATGGTGTGATGATTGACTGGGATAAGATAGACCGAGCCAGCTATCTCCGGGATATCGATGCGATCAGCGGCGTAGACCATATTACATTCACTCATGCGGTCACATTTTTTGTTGGCGAGAATGGCAGCGGCAAATCCACACTGCTGGAGGCGATTGCCATTGCTTATGGTTTCAATCCGGAAGGCGGAACCAGGAATTATAGCTTCTCCACGTATGATTCCCACTCCGAACTCTGTAATGCCATTCGGCTATCAAGAGGTGTCCGCCGCGCCGGATATGGTTATTTCCTTCGGGCGGAAAGTTTTTACAATGTGGCCACAAAGGAAGAAGAATACAGCCGCGGACCGGGCGGCAGGCCGCAGCATTTCCATGAAAAGTCCCATGGGGAAAGCTTTCTGGCTCTGGCTCAGAACAGCTTCCAGCCAAATGGATTATATCTCCTGGATGAGCCGGAAGCAGCGCTCTCCCCGCAGCGTCAGCTGACACTGCTTATGGAGATCAACCGGTGTGTGAAGGAAGGCTCTCAGTTTATTATTGTGACGCACTCTCCTATCCTGCTTGGTCTGCCGGGTGCCGCGATCTTAAGCTTTGATGGCGGGCCGATCCATCCGTGTGCGTATGAAGAAACGGACAGTTATCAGGTAACAGCCATGTTTATCAACAACAGGGAGCAGATCCTGCGCCGGCTGTTTGATGATGAGTGAAAGGA
>CADCOP010000354.1 GCA_902803065.1 uncultured Lachnospiraceae bacterium
CGCATGAAGGATCCTGAAATGATCGAAGAGATGGGACTCGCCCTTACCGGCGGGGCCGAGTAGGAAATCAGAAAAGATCGAAGAGATGGGCCTCGCCTTCACCGGCGGAACTGAGTAGAAAATCAGAAAAGATCGAAGAGATGGGCCTCGCCTTTACCGGCGGGGCCGAGTAGGAAATCAAAAAATGCCCTGCAGGACAGTCCTGCAGGGCAATATTCATGTTCAGCTGTTTTTGGCCTGGTCTCTGCGGCGGATCATGTCGCGCTTGCGCAGCGTCGGGTCGAGGATCTTCTTGCGGATGCGCAGGCTCAGGGGAGTGACCTCGAGCAGCTCGTCCGTATCAATGAATTCCATGGCCTGTTCCAGGCTCAGGATCTTCGGCGGCGTCAGCTTCAGGGCTTCGTCGGAGCCGGAAGCACGGGTGTTGGTCAGGTGCTTGGTCTTGCACACGTTCAGCTCGATGTCCTCCGACTTGCCGCTCTGACCGATGACCATGCCGGAATAAACCTTTTCGCCGGGGCCGATGAACAGTGTTCCGCGGTCCTGCGCGTTAAACAGTCCGTAGGCAACTGCTTCGCCTGATTCGAAAGCGATCAGGGAACCCTGGCTGCGGTACATCAGGTCGCCCTTGTACGGAGCGTATCCGTCGAAGATCGTGTTGATGATGCCGGTACCCTTGGTATCTGTCATGAAATCATTCCGGAAACCGATCAGGCCGCGGGACGGGATGCGGAACTCAAGCCTTGTGTTTCCGCCGGAGGTGCGGCTCATGCCCTGCAGCTCACCCTTGCGCTGGCTCAGTTTCTGGATGACAATGCCGGAGTAATCATCGGGAACATCCACATAAGCAAGCTCCATGGGCTCCAGGCGCTTGCCCTTATCATCATATTTATAGATGACTTCCGCCTTGCTGACCGCGAACTCATAGCCCTCGCGGCGCATGGTCTCAATGAGGATGGAGAGATGCAGCTCGCCTCGGCCGGATACCTTGAATGTATCCGTATCATCCGTATCCTCAACGCGGAGGCTTACATCGGTATTCAGCTCCCTGTAGAGACGCTCGCGGATGTGGCGGGAAGTGACATATTTTCCTTCCTGCCCGGCCAGCGGGCTGTCATTGACAATGAAGTTCATGGAGATCGTCGGCTCGGAGATCTTCTGGAACGGGATGGGTTCCGGAGCGTCCAGCGCGCAGACCGTATCGCCAATGTGAAGGTCCGCGATGCCCGAAAGGGCAACGATGGATCCGATGGTCGCGGAAGGCACATCTACCTTATTCAATCCGTCGAATTCATAGAGCTTGCTGATCTTCACGCGCTTCTGCACAGACGGGTCATGATGGTTGACCATGATGACTTCCTGATTGACGCGGATGGTTCCGCGGTCGACCTTGCCTACGCCTATTCGTCCCACATATTCATTGTAATCGATCGTGCTGATGAGCATCTGCAGAGGACCTTCCTCATCTCCCTGCGGAGCAGGAATGTAATTCAGGATCGTCTCAAACAGGGCGCTCATATCCTTCTTTTCGTCAGAGAGGTCACGAACAGCGTAACCGTCACGGGCGGAAGCAAATACGAACGGGCAGTCGAGCTGCTCATCCGAAGCGTCCAGATCGATCAGAAGCTCGAGCACCTCATCAATGACCTCATTCGGGCGGGCTTCCGGACGGTCGATCTTGTTAATGCAAACGATGACGGGAAGATCCAGCGCCAGGGCATGCTGCAGAACGAACTTGGTCTGCGGCATGGGGCCTTCAAAAGCGTCAACAACAAGGATAACGCCGTTGACCATTTTCAGAACGCGCTCGACCTCACCGCCGAAATCGGCGTGGCCTGGCGTATCGATGATGTTGATCTTCGTATTCTTATAAAAAACAGCCGTATTTTTAGACAGGATGGTGATGCCGCGCTCCCTCTCAAGGGCGTTGGAGTCCATAACGCGCTCCGCGACCTCCTGGCCGGCGCGGAAAACGCCGCTCTGCTTAAGCAGCTCATCCACCAGCGTTGTCTTGCCGTGATCTACGTGAGCAATGATCGCAATGTTTCTGATATCTTCTCTGATCATATAAAATCCCTTCGTCTGATTGTCATTTCTGATAGTCCGTTTCCGTCACAGTACTTCTGCAATTCTACCACAATTTTTTGAGAATACAAGTGCACAGAAGCAGGAGAAAGCAGTGTTTTTCGGGTAAAATTACACAAAAATGACATCGGAGTGGCCACGCAGAGGGAGTACAGGGTTGAAATTGCGGATGGATTGATGTATAACAACATCATCTCATTATGAGAAAAGGAGTGAATATGTCAAAATTTGTACAGATCTACTGCGGCAGCGGGAAAGGGAAAACATCCGCTGCGCTCGGGCGGGGCATACAATACGCCTGCCTGGGGAAATCAGTATTTATCATAAGCTTCCTGAAGGGAAAGTCCAACCTCGACATGGATTTCTTAAAGAGGCTGGAGCCGGAGATCAAGGTCTTTTCCTTTGATAAGTTCAGCCAGGGCTATGATCAGCTGAACGAGACAGAAAGGAAGGAAGCGAGGATCCATGTGCAGAACGGAATCAATTTTGCCAGGAAGGTCCTCATGACGGAAGAGTGTGATGTGCTGATCCTTGACGAAGTCCTGGATCTTGAAAAGCACGGAATGGTCGGAAGTGATGACATCCTTCATCTGCTGCAGGTCGTTCCGGACGGGATGGAAGTCATCCTTACAGGCGATGAGCGCTGCGAGAGGCTCTGGCCGTGCGTGGACATGGTGACAGACGTCGAAACGCTCAAGGAGAGCGCGAAGGCAAGCATCGACTGAAACAGCATCTGCCTGCAAAACATACTGCCGCGCAGTGTTGACAAGAAAATAGCTCGATGATATAGTGTTTTGGAAAAGGGTAGAGGTTGCGTGTTTTATGAGTAACGGCCGGGACATGTACAGGCATGAAGGAAAAGCCGCAAAAGGAAAACGCGCCGAAGGAGA
>CADCOP010000355.1 GCA_902803065.1 uncultured Lachnospiraceae bacterium
AAAATGAGCATTAAAAAAGTTATGGTCATCGGAGCAGGCATCATGGGAAGCGGCATCGCACAGACATGCATCGAGCATGGTCTTACCACTGTGATGGTAGACATTTCCAAAGAGGTCGCTGAGAAAGGCGCAGCCAACATCAATCATTTCCTTGAGAGAAAGATCGAAAAAGGCAAGATCACCCGTGAACAGAAGGATGCAGCTCTGAAACTGCTGACGACTTCCGACAACTATGAAGACGGCAAGGATGCGGATGTTGCTATTGAAGCAGCTACAGAGAATCTGGACATCAAGCTGAAGATCTTTGAAAAGCTGGATGAGATCGTCAATGAGGACGCGGTTCTCTGCACGAATACCTCCAGTATGTCCATCACCAAGATCGCAGGCGCAACAAAGCATCCGGAAAGAGTCGTAGGCGCGCATTTCTTTATGCCGGTTCCGGCTATGCGTCTCCTGGAGGTCATTCCGGGACTGCTGACAGGTGAAGATGCAAAGAAAAAGGCATTTGAGTTCGGAGAAGCACTGGGCAAGACCTGTGTTGACGCTCCGGATACAGCAGGATTTATCGTAAACCGTATCTTCGAGCCGATGCGCAATGAAGCGATCTATCTGGTCATGGAGGGCGTGAAGCCGGAAGATGTCGATACAGCCATGAAGCTTGGCTGCAACTGGCCGATGGGTCCGCTTGAAGTTGCAGATTACACAGGCCTGGATACACTGCTTGCCAGCATGACCAAGATCTTCGAGGAGACCGGAGATCCGAAGTACAGACCCTGCCCGCTTCTGAAGAAGATGGTGAACGCAGGCATGCTCGGAAGGAAATCCGGAAGAGGTTTCTACGATTACACAAAGAAATGATAGATAAATTCATAGTAAAATAATAATATATAAAAAAACTACGTATGCGTAAAACAAAAAGGAGGGTTTCAACATGAAGTTTACGAAAATCGCAGCAGGCATTCTTGCCGGAACACTGAGTGCTCTGATGATCGCCGGATCTGCTTTCGCAGCAGATACGATCAAGGTGGGATGCATTTTCCCGCTGACAGGAAACAACGCTGACCAGGGTGTTTTCAACGTCGATGGCTGCCAGTTCGCAGTTGACTATATCAACGAGCATGGCGGGATCAAAGCCCTTGACGGCGCACAGCTTGAGCTTCTGCCCTATGACAATCAGTCCGACGCTGATCAGTCCAAAGCAGCGGCAGAGCGTCTGATCAATGAGAACCCGGATATCGTTGCGGTAACAGGCGCAGGCTCCAGTACTTATGTCCTCCCGATGCTTCCGGTATTCGAGAAGAATGGTATGCCGTTCCTGACAGCGCAGGTCTCCGAATCCATCACCAGCCAGGGTTATCAGACAGTCGTCCGTTTTGGTTCTACCGGCGGCAGCTTCTCTGAGTATCAGGTTAAATTCCTTGAGTGGCTGAACAGCGAGTACAACCTTGGCATCACCAAAGTTGGTATCGTTTATGAAGACACAGAGTGGGGCATTTCCAACACATCCGGCGCAGTCGCAGCCATTGAGGCTTCTCAGGCTGAGGGCTCCGGACTGGAGATCGCTTATAACGATGCATTTACAGCTGGTTCTTCGGATCTTTCCAATATCGTTGTAGGTCTGAAGAAGGCTGGATGCGAAGTCGTATTCCCGACCTGCTATACACAGGACGCAAAGCTTCTGTTCAATACCATGAAGAGCATGAACTACAGCCCGCTGATCATCGGCGGAGGCGGCGGTTTCCTGTATCCGTCCTTCGGCGATGAGCTGGGCGACCTGGTTGACGGCGTTGTATCTGTCACAGGCCACAACTATGATATCCAGACCATTCTTACTAACGAAGAGATCGCTAATATCGGCGCTCAGTTCGAAGAGAAGTACGGTTACTTCATGCCGGAGCAGGCCACATCCGCATTCAGCGCGATCTACCTGATGGCACAGGCACTTGAAACAGCAGGAACCACAGATCATGAAGCATTCCTTGCAGCCCTGAAGGGTCTTACCTGCTCGGCAGCAACACCGGGCGGAGCGATCTCCATCGATGAGACCGGAGCAAATGTCAATGCTCATGCTGTGATCGTTCAGTGGCAGAAGGGCGAGGATGGCGTATACAGAACCATCAGCGTATTCCCCGAGACTGAAGCAGGCGGAGAGTTCCAGATGACTGATGATCTGAAAGCGATGCAGAAATAATGTAAACAAATGAAGGCAGAGCCGTCGCACATATAATAAAAACAAAGAATGTGCGGCGGCTTTCTTCTTAATCAGGTGAGAAGGAGGTTTCCGGATGGTTTGGGTATTTTTTCAATCCTTGATCAACGGCATCCTGGCCGGCGGCGTATACGCGCTGGTCGGAGTAGGAATTACGATCATTTTCGGCGTCATGAAAATGGTCAACTTCGCGGCATCAGCACAGCTGGTGTGGGGCATGTATTTTACATACCTGTTTTATGTTATGACAGGACTTAACTGTTACTGGGCTATTCCGTTTGTAGCGGTCTGTATGGCAGCATTTGCCTGGATCATATTTAAGCTGGTCGTCCGTCCGCTCCTCGGATCAGATCAGACATCCTTTATTCTTGTGACGCTGGGTCTGTCCTATTTCCTGCAGAACCTTGCGGAGTTCATTTTTGGAACCAATCCAAAATCTGTGCCGTCCAGCATCAAGACATCATCTATCTTTATCGGGGATTACAGCATTGGTCTTCCCAGACTGATCGCGTTCTGCGCAATGATCGTACTGGTCCTTGGCGTTTACATTCTTCTGAACAAGACGACGCTTGGAAGAGCCATGCGCGCTACCGCTGAAAAGCCGGAAGTAGCTCAGATGCTCGGCATCAATACAAAGAAGACATTTACCATTGCATTCATGATCGGCGTCATCTTTGCCGGCCTCTCCGGTCTTCTGGTCACGCCCCTCTATTATGTAACATCAACAGCCGGCAGCGTTTTCCGTACAACAGCAGTCATTGCCGTTATCATCGGCGGACTCGGAGATATTAAAGGCGCTCTGGTTGGCGGTATCGCCATCGGCGTTATCGAAGCACTTGTAACCGGTCTGATCGCGATCGACCTCGGACCTGTAGGCGTATGCCTGGCCCTTCTGGTCGTATTGTATCTGAGACCTCAGGGACTGTTTGGGAAAGGAGAGCGGCGAGCATGAAGCAGTATTTATCAAAAAAGTATATTCTCGGATATGTTCTGCTGGCAGTTGTTCTGCTGATACCAGCGGTAACAAAAGGAAATTATGTGATCTCCGTCATGGTCAACTGCATGTTTTTCGCAGCGATGGCCTGCTGCTGGAATATCATCGGCGGATACGGCGGCCAGGTTTCCTGGTGCCACGCCTCCTTTGTGGCGATGGGCGCCTACGCGAACTTTATTCTGAATTCTAAATTCGGTATCTCCCCGTTTTTAACCATTCCGGTAGGCATCATCCTTGCGTGTGCCATTGCCACGGTCATCGGTTACGCGACCTTCCAGCTGCATGGTCCGTACTTCTCCATCGCGACGATCGCCTGCGGAGAGGCTATCCGTGTGCTGATCCAGCATTTTGACAAGATCACAAAAGGAGCTGCCGGTATCTATGTAACATACCGGAAACCGGATTTCTGGGCACTGACATTTGCAAACGACCGTCCATTTTACTATATCGCACTGGTATTGGTACTCGGACTGGTCCTGATCACATGGCTGTTTACCAGATCCAAAACCGGCTATTATCTGAGCGCGATCAAAGGAGACGAGACCGCAGCGGAGTCTCTCGGTATCGAGACATTTAAGATCAAACTGAAAGCATTCCAGCTGAGCGCCATGATGGCAGCAGTTGTCGGTTGTTTCTACGCATCCTTTCTCACCTATATCGCCCCGGCCAGCACGGCAAGTTTCGACTTGTCATTGAAAATTGGCGTGGTGGCCATCGTGGGCGGTGTTGCTTCTCTGTGGGGTTCCGTGATCGGCGGCTTCGTCGTTGTAGTGCTGATCGAAGTCACCAGCGTTATCTTCGGCGCGGCCGGCGGCAGCCAGATGATCTACGGTATCCTGCTGATCCTGGTCATCATCTTCAAACCGGAAGGCATCATCGGATTTTTCCATCATGATCCTACCGTTAACAAGAAAAGCCGCTTTTCGTTTCTGGGTAAAAAGGAGGGAGCATAATGGGAAGATTACTGGAAGTGAAAGACCTTTCGATCTCATTCGGCGGAATTAAGGCAGTACAGCACCTGAATTTTCATATTGACAAGGGTGAGGTCCTGGCTCTGATCGGCCCGAACGGCTCCGGAAAATCGACAACGGTCAATATGATCTCGGGCGTGTACATCCAGAACAGCGGGACCATTACTTTCGACGGGAAAGAGATTCCGCCTACCATGAGCATCGCGCAGCGCGCAAAGCTGGGTATCGGGCGTACATTCCAGACGCCGAAGCCATTTGCGCACCTGAGCGTATATGACAACATTTATACGATCGCCCTGCAGCAGAATACAAAGGCGCAGGCAGCGGAGCTGACAGATGAGATCCTGAACCTTGCAGGTCTGTATGATCTGAAAGATACAAGAAGCGGGAAGCTCTCCATCGAGAAGAGAAAATGGATGGATCTGGCACGCTGCATGGCAACAAAGCCGAAGATCATCATGATGGACGAAGTTATGGCCGGCCTGAACCCCTCCGAGATGGAGGCATCCCTGGAACTGGTACGCACAATCAATAAAGAGGGCATCACGGTTCTGTTTATTGAACATGTTATGAAAGCGGTCGTTTCGGTATGCACCAGAGCGATCGTACTCAATCAGGGCCAGCTGTTGTGTGAAGGAGAACCCAAGGCGGTTCTGAATGATCCTGAAGTTATTGCGGCGTATCTGGGAGGTGAAGTCGATGTTGCTCGAAATTAAAGACCTGTGCGCAGGTTATGGCGATCTGCAGGTGCTCTTTAACATTAACATGCATGTAAATGAGGGCGAAGTAGTTTCCCTGGTCGGCTCCAACGGCGCCGGAAAGACAACGCTTCTGCGTATCCTGTCAGGACTGGAACCGGTCAAATCCGGCCAGATCCTGTATGAAGGAAAGGATCTGACAAAGATCAAATCCTATGAGAAGGCCGATCACGGCATTTCCCACATCCCGCAGGGCCGCGGTATTCTTGGTTCTCTGACAGTCCGCGAGAATCTGGTCATGGGCGCGTACCCGAAGGCAGCGCGGGCAAAGATGGAGGAGAACATCGAGAAATCATTCGATATGTTCCCGATCCTCAGAGAAAGACAGAACCAGCTGGCCGGATACTTAAGCGGAGGTGAGCAGCAGATGCTCGCGATCTCCAGAGCCCTCATGATCGGTCCCAAGCTTCTGATGCTGGATGAGCCTTCCCTTGGACTCGCCCCGATCGTGGTCAAGGACATGTTTGAGATCATTTCCCGCGTTGCGAAACAGGGCGTCAGTATCCTGATCGTTGAGCAGAACCTGATGCAGGCACTTTCCGTCGCAGACAGAGGCTATGTCATGGAGACAGGGCAGATCGTCATGGAAGGAAAGGCGGAAGAACTCCTTGCCAACAAGGAGATTCAGGCTGCGTATCTTGGAATCTGAGACAGGATCCGACAGAAATGAAAATGAAGATGCACATGAAGACAGCCGTTGTCGGCGGCGGCATGATCGGACTCAGCCAGTGCGTGCTGCTCTCCTGCAACAGAGTTCCGGTGACTCTTTATGTTCACAGAGATCCGGAAAAGAAGAAAAAACAGTATCTGAATATCCTCCGGGAATTGATGTGGGCAGGCGTGCTGACATCTCAGAAGATGGAGTGGTGTGCATCATATCTTGAGATTACCACAAGATATGAGGATCTCGCAGGGGCACGGGTCGTTTTTGAGTGTGCCCTGGAAGATCTGAAGATAAAAGAGGAGATTTACAAAGCTCTTCATAAATCCTGCCCTGATCTTCAGGCTGTGGTATCATCTACTTCCGCAATCTCTTCCGAAGAGCTTGCGGAGCACAGCCCAATGCCTGAGAAAGTGTTTGTGGCACATCCGTTCTATCCGCCGCATCTGGTCCGGTGCGTGGAGGTGGTGACGAGCAGCCGGACGTCTCCGGAGGCACTCAGAATCGTCATGGATCTGCTCAAGTGGCTTGGGAGAGAGGTCGTTATCCTGAAAAAAGATGCCCCGGGATTTATTGTCAACCGGATTCAGTACGCGATGCTGCGGGAGGCGGTCCATATCGTTGAGCAGGGAATTGCAGATCCCGAGGATGTAGACAGAGCGCTGCGGTTCAGTATCATGCCCAGATATACTCAGATCGGGCTGTTTGAGCACTTTGACAACTGCGGACTGGATCTGGCAAGGACGATCAGCAGTTATCTTTTCCCGTCGCTTGCTGCGGATCAAGGCCCGGGCAGCTATGTGAACGAGCACTGCCGCCTTGGCCAGACGGGTGTGAAGAGCGGGCAGGGGACATACCGATGGGATAAAAAAGCGGTTGAGGAATTAAAGGAACGAACACAAAAACCGTATATCAGACAAATCGATTGGCATCTGCCGGAAGGACCTGCCTGAATA
>CADCOP010000356.1 GCA_902803065.1 uncultured Lachnospiraceae bacterium
GAAGCTTGTGGATAAATACGGCTTCCGCCTAGACCTTGGCAAAAAGATCTACGACATGTCTGTATCAGAAAAGCAGACGGTCGAGATCGTTAAAATGCTCTACCGCGGCGCAAGCCTCCTGATCCTCGATGAGCCGACAGCTGTCCTGACGCCGCAGGAAACGGACCACCTTTTCCGCGTCCTCCGCCGCATGCGCAAGGACGGAAAATCCATCATTATCATCACGCATAAGCTTCATGAGGTGCTGACCATTTCCGACAGAGTGTCCATTCTGCGCAAAGGCAGATACATTGGAACCGTGGATACGGCTGACGCGACTGAGCAGTCACTGACCGAGATGATGGTGGGCGAAACGATCTCCCTGGACATCGAGCGTCCGGAGCCGAAGGATACAAAGGTGTGTCTTGAAGTTAAGGACCTCACCTGTCTTGACAAATACGGAGTCAAAGCGCTTGACAAAGTCTCTTTTACAGCCATGGGCGGCGAGATCCTCGGCATCGCCGGTATTGCCGGCAGCGGCCAGAAGGAACTGCTCGAAGCAGTGGCCGGGCTCCAGCCCGGAAAGGGCAGCATTATTTTCACGGATCCCGAAACCGGCAAACAGCATGAGCTGCTCGGCCTGGATCCCCTGAAGATCAAGATGCTTGGCGTATCGCTTGCCTTCGTTCCGGAAGACCGCCTGGGCATGGGACTTGTCGGAAATATGGGAATGCCCGGGAACATGATGGTCCGCTCCTACCGCGACGGCGTCGGTGCCATGCTTCATCAGAAAGGCCCCCGCGAGCTTTCCGAGCAGATCCGCCAGGACCTGGAAGTCGTTACGCCAGGTATTAATTACCCGGTCCGCCGGCTGTCCGGAGGCAATGTGCAGAAAGTCCTTGTCGGGCGTGAGATCGCAAGCGCGCCTAAACTCCTGATGACTGCCTATGCTGTCCGCGGTCTTGACATAAACACCTCCTACGCTATCTACCACCTGCTCAATGAGCAGAAACAGCAGGGAGTCGCAGTCATTTACGTCGGTGAAGACCTCGATGTCCTCCTGGAACTTTCCGACAGGATCATGGTCCTGTGCGGAGGGCGCATCTCCGGAATCGTCGACGCCAGAGAAACCACCAAGGAAGAAATCGGACTGATGATGACAGGAAGAGGAGGATTCGGGAATGCACAGTAAAGAACCTTTTGTCCGCGTTGTCAAGCGCGATGAAACGACCTTCGCCAGGCGTCTCATGATTCGCCTGATCGCGATTCTTCTCTCGCTGATCATCTGCGCTGTCTTTATTTTCGCGATCACACACACCAGCCCGCTGAGCGTTTACGGAAGCCTGATCTCCGGAGCCATCGGCAGCAGCCGGCGCACATGGAATACCATGCGCGATACCATGATCCTTCTTGCGGTCGCGCTGGCGATCACGCCCGCTTTCAAGATGCGCTTCTGGAACATCGGCGCTGAGGGACAGATCCTGGTCGGAGGTATCGTCACCGCCGCCGTCATGCGCTACTGCGGCGAGAAGCTGCCCACCTTCGTCCTGTTCCTGTGCATGGTCCTCGCGAGCATGCTCGCCGGCATGATCTGGGGTCTCATCCCAGCAGTGTTCAAGGCAAAATGGAACACAAACGAAACGCTCTTCACGCTGATGATGAACTATATAGCCATTCAGCTGTGCGCCTACTACAGCATCATCTGGGAGGCAAAAAAGGGAAGCGGCACCATCGGGATCATCAACCAGAAGTCCCAGGCCGGCTGGCTCTCTACAAAATTCCTGCCGCAGATCTTCGGTAACTTTAATTACAGCATCAATGTGATCATTGTTCTGCTCCTGACCCTCACGATGTTCATCTACCTGTCGTACTCAAAGCACGGCTACGAGATCGCCGTCGTTGGCCAGAGCGAGAATACCGCAAGATATGCCGGTATCAACGTGCGGAAAGTCATTCTCCGGACCGTCGCCCTGTCTGGCGCGATCTGCGGCTTCACAGGCTTCCTGCTCGTCTCCGGAAGTTCCCATACGATATCGACGAACACTGCCGGCGGCCGCGGCTTTACTGCTATCGTGGTCTCATGGCTTGCGAAGTTCAATCCGTTCGTCATGATCCTGATCTCGTTCTTCCTTGTCTTCATGGGCAACGGCGCAACGCAGATCGCCAGCGAATTCCAGCTGAATGAATCGGCTTCTGAGGTTATAACAGGTATCATCCTGTTCTTTATCCTCGGCAGCGAATTCTTTATCAATTACCGTCTGATCTTTGGCGGAAAAGAGAAGGAGGTGAAGGCATGAACTTCTTTGTGACACTGATCCAGAGAGTCTTTTCTGTAACATTTATTCAGAAAGCCATCACACAGGGCATGCCTCTTCTGTACGGCGCCACGGGTGAGATCCTTACCGAAAAATCCGGCAACCTGAATATGGGAATCCCCGGCATCATGTACATGGGCGGTATCGGCAGCCTGGCAGGCGCCTTCCTCTATGAGCACGGGCGCGAGAATCCTTCCGGAGTGATCGGTATTCTGTGCGCTATCCTGGGCTGCCTGATCTTCTCCTTCCTGGGCGCCCTGATCTACTGTGTACTGACCATCACCCTGAAAGCCAACCAGAACGTCACCGGTCTGGCTCTGACGACCTTCGGCGTAGGTCTGGGCAACTTCCTCGGCGGTTCCTTCTCAAAGATCACCGGAACAGCCGGCCAGATCACAGTGTACAATACAGGCCAGGCATTCCGGGCGAAGATCCCGTTCCTGTCCGATCATCTGGGACCGGTAGGAAGCATTCTTTTCAGCTACGGTTTTCTGACATACCTGGCAGTCATCATCGCGCTGCTTGCCACATGGTTCCTGACCAGGACGCGTTTCGGCCTCAATCTCCGGGCCGTTGGCGAAAACCCTGCAGCCGCGGACGCAGCATCGATCAATGTAACTGCTTATAAATATCTCGCGACCCTCGTCGGAGGTATGATCAGCGGACTGGGCGGCATGTATTTCGTCATGGAATACCTCGGCGGAACCTGGCAGAACAACGGGTTCGGCGACCGCGGATGGCTCGCTGTGGCACTTGTTATATTCGCGATCTGGAAGCCTGCCAGAGCCATCTGGGGCTCCATCCTCTTCGGAGGCCTCTACATCCTGTTCGCGTATGTGCCGCTGAGCCCGGCTGTACAGGAGCTCTTCAAAATGCTCCCGTATGTGATCACCATTCTGGTGCTGGTCCTCACAAGCCTGCAGAGGAAAAAGGAAAACCAGCCGCCCGCAAGCCTGGGGCTGGCCTACTTCCGTGAAGACCGCTGAAAAAAAGTATAAAAAGACATAAAAAAGCCCGGCCGGGAAATGATCCGATCCGTTACATGATCAGGTCAGTTCCCGTCCGGGCTTTCTTATGATTTCGGATTATTTAAAATCTTTATCTCTGAGAATGATGCGGTTCATACTGTCAAATCTCTTTTTCCCTGCAAACAGCTTTCGAAAAAACTTGTTGGACCGGGTGATCGCGTTCTCCACAAGAGCTACCACCGCAGAGATGGATACCTCCGTTCCGGCTTCCTGCTGAGCGGCGATCTTACCGCGAAGAGCTGCCCGTGCCTCCTCGGAGAGCGTGTAATTCTGGTCATCCGCATACACCTCGCCGAAGGTCACAAGCTCATCCGCCGTATATTCCGGCAGATGAATCTGCGATGTGAATTTCATGCCGAACCGCGGGTGATTTTCAAGAAGCTTCAC
>CADCOP010000357.1 GCA_902803065.1 uncultured Lachnospiraceae bacterium
CATGGCATAAACAGAAGAAGGAGAGGCGGACCGGATATGCCGGAATATCTCTATGACCTGTTAACTGAATACAGCCGCAGCGGGAGGTACCCGCTGCATATGCCGGGACACAAGAGGCGTCTCGGGCAGATGGATGATCCGTTTTCCTTCGACATCACTGAGATCGACGGGTTTGATAACCTGCATCACGCGGAAGGCATTCTGAAAGAGGCGCAGCTCAGAGCCGCAAAGCTGTTCGGAGCTGAAGAGACTTATTTCCTTGTTAACGGGAGCACGGCAGGCATACTGAGCGCTGTAAGCTGCGCGGCCGGAATGAAAGGAAAGGGCTGTTTTCCGATATTAATGGCGCGCAACTCACATAAGGCGGCATATCATGCGCTGTATCTGACCGGCCTGGAGCCGGTTTACCTGTATCCGGGGAGAACAGAGCATGGATTCCTGAATGGGCGCATACAGCCGGAGGATGTTGCGGAAGAGCTGAAGCGGCATCCGGATGCGGCAGCGGTCTTTATCACTTCGCCGACATATGACGGTATCGTATCTGATATAGAAGGAATAGCTGAAGCAGCGCACCGGTACGGGACAATTCTGATCGTTGATGAAGCGCACGGAGCTCATTTCGGGTTTCATTCGTGTTTTCCGCAGAGCGCAGTGCGGCAGGGCGCGGATATCGTGATTCAGAGCGTGCACAAGACGCTCCCTTCCCTGACGCAGACAGCGCTTCTGCACGTGAACGGGCCACTCGCGGACCGGGAGATGCTGCGCAGAATGCTTGGAATATACCAGACGAGCAGCCCCAGCTACGTGCTTATGGCTTCCATCGACCAGTGCGTACGCATGCTGCGGGAAAGAGGCGGAGATCTGTTTGCTGTTTTTGCCGGTGAACTGGAGACCTTCTGGAAAGAGGCCGGAAAGCTTAAAAACCTGGAAGTGATCCGGACGGATGATCCGTCCAGAATCATTATCAGCGGCGGACAGACCGGATTGTCAGGCTTTGAAATATGTGATATTCTAAGGAAGAATTATCATCTGGAGCCGGAAATGGCCGCGGAAGCATATGTACTTGCTCTGATGTCAGCCGGCGACGGCAGGGAAGGGCTGAAGTTGCTCCTTCAGGCTCTTAAGGAAATGGACGCAGGCATCAGTGAATGCAGAACGGACGCTGAGGCAGGAGAGTGTGTGCCCCGCAGGACAGACAGGAACGGGGAGCATGCGGATGTATGCATGTCTCTTCGGGAGGCGTGGAACACGCAGCCGGAAAGGATCCCTCTTGAGGAGTGCGCCGGACGCGTCAGCGCGGAATTCGTGTATCTGTATCCTCCGGGAATTCCGCTTGCGGTGCCCGGTGAGCGGATCAGCAGAACGCTTGCTCAGGACCTGCACAGATACAGGGATGAAGGGTGCTCTCTTCAGGGCATGGAGGATCATACCATGACCAGTATCCGTGTCATACCTGCAGGGGATGGTGATTCCGAAACCAAGACATGAAACGATGGAAGGGAGAATAGGCACATGCTTGAATACAGATATGATACGCAGCTGCTGATCGAGGGAACAGACCTGGATGAGGATGAGATCAGCGATTACTTTACGGAACATTTTAAGGGGGACTGCCTTCTCGCGGTAGGCGACGAGGAACTCATCAAGATCCATTTTCACACGAATGAGCCCTGGAAGGTACTTGAGTACTGCCGCTCGCTGGGAGAGATCTATGATATTGTGATCGAGGATATGGACCGGCAGGCAAGAGGGCTCAAAGGCTGAGCCCTGCCAGTGAAGACTGTATTTACAGTTCGACCGGTATCAGATAACAGACATAATGAGAATCCTGAAATTCAGAAGACCAGACGGCCGGCATCATCTCTGCTCTTAAGTAGGCTGATGCCGGTTTCAGATTCATGGAAAGAATGCGCCGGAATGCCGGATGCTCCGGATTGGCAGCAGATTCATCGGCAGTACGGATCCGCCGGCTTTTTGTGTAATAAAAAAAGGTCCGGCCCGGGGGATAGTATTCAACTGCTTCGTTCAGGGGAAGCTGGAGTTCTTTTGCATCGGTCTCCCTGATCATCAGGCCCCAGATGGGCCCTCCCTGATCTGTGATCCGGACAGCGCTCTGGACAATGGGGATCTCCCGGATCCAGTAACGCAGGATCTCATAGATGCGAGGGTCATCAAGAAAAGCTGCTCCCCTTGTATGCGGCAGAAAACATACGCCCTCGGACATACATATGGACCAGTCACTGCCATCCCTGTCAAGGATGGCTTTTTTTGACAGAAATTCCTCGCGGTTTTTCAGAAGGAGCTGCGTGTGGGAGATCTCTTTTCTGAGCTTGTCACAGTTCCTGCTGATAATGGCATTGACCTCATCCGTAAGCATTTCCTCGCCTGAAGGTCCGTCGCTCTCACGGCACAGGGCATCCTTGATCTCTTTGAGAGTAAGCCCGTAATTGCGCAGATGTATGCAGGCCATCAGCC
>CADCOP010000358.1 GCA_902803065.1 uncultured Lachnospiraceae bacterium
GCGTCAAACAGCGCCTGATAGGATTCTCTGCTTCTCTCTCCGAGGGAGAGAGTCACCGCGCAGTCCGGCCACCGCTCATGTATGGCTGTCACGATCGAGCACATCCTCTCATCCGTAAAATACCCGTCTTCGCCGCCCTGCAGCACAAACGTCCGGAACCCGCTGGCGTACCCTTCTTCGCAGCACTCCAGAATATCCTCCATCGTCAGTCGGTAGCGCCCCACATTCTGGTTGCTTCTGCGGATTCCGCAGTACAGACAGTCATTACGGCAGATATTCGTGAATTCCACAATGCCCCGGAAATAGATCTTCCTCCCGAAGATGCTTCTCGCGATCCTGCCGGCTGTCTCTGCCGCGAAAGCAATATCCTGAGCATCCGCTGTTTCAAACAGCTGTATCCATTCTGCCCTGGAGAGGACCCGGTTCTTCTCCAGCCTGCCGATCAGTTCCCTGTTATTCATACAAACCTCCAGATACCGGTCAGTACCGGCACCATACCGTAAAGCCGCCGATTGTTCACGGCTTCCACTGCGTCGTCTTCACATGCACTCCGGGCAGCAGGCCCAGCCGGTGCGTCAGTTCCCGGATCTCCTCCTCCGGTCCGTCCAGCGCCGTATAAATGATGAACAGCCCGCATTCCCTGTGGGGCATTCCCATGCGCCCGATCACCAGGCGGCTGTATTCATGAAACAGCGCGTTAATGCGGTCAGCCATATCATTGGTGTCTGCGATCATGGTCACCGCAGCGATCACGCGTGCATTTCCCGGCGCATCCTCCGTGCCGCCATTCCTGCTATCGTCTTCACCTGCCAGGCTCAGCGGCATAACATTCCTGAGTGTGCTCTCCGGCGTCTCGATCTCCCCGATCATTGCATTGACGCCAAAGGCATTCCGGATGTTTTCTTCCGTGATGACCTTTCCGGTCGGACCGAACACACAGCTTCCTCCCTTTGAGAGGATCAGCGACTTATCCGCCCGCTGCAGCGCGTGTTCAGGGTAATGCGTATTAAAGACACAGGCCATTCCTTCCTGCGCCAGGCGGCTCACCGTATCCAGGACGACCAGCTGATTGCGGAAATCCAGGTTGGACTCCGGCTCATCCAGAATCAGCAGTTCCGGTTCTGAAGCAAGCGCTCTGGCGATCAGTATCATCTGCAATTCTCCTCCGCTGACCGCAGCGCATGATTTCTCAGCCAGATGTTCGATACCCAGGCGCTCCATGGCCTTGCGCGCTGCCTCCAGATCCTCCTTCTTCGGGGATGACAGGGCGCCGATCCGGCTGCTTCTGCCAAGCAGGACCGTCTGGAACGCGGTGTACGCGGAGCTCGCCGCCCGCGCCTGCGGAACATACGCCATTTTTCTCCACTGCTTCGAGGCGCTCATCGAGCGGATATTTTCGCCGTCCAGAAGGCTTCTTCCGCTCTTCCAGCGCAGCATGCCGGTCATGCAGCGCAGCATCGTGGTCTTGCCGGCGCCGTTCGGCCCGAGAATGGCAAGTATCTCCCCGGAATGCACGTCAAAACTGATGCCGCTGAAGATCATCGGCCCCTTAGGATAGGCAAAACTGCCGTTTTCCACTGTCAGCTTCAAAACTGCCACCCCCCGCTCCTGCGCATAAGCAAAATAAAGAACGGCGCACCGATCACCGCTGTCAGAATAGATACCGGGATCTCAGAAGCTGACATGCTCCTGGCTGCTGTATCGACCGCGATCATGAATACAGCGCCGATACTGACGCACGAAGGAATCAGCGCCAGGTGGTTGCTTCCGAATTTCATCCTGCACATATGCGGGATCAGAAGGCCGACCCATCCGACCTGTCCGCACATGGAAATGGCTGAAGATGTGATCGCAGCCGCGCAGATCACCGTCACGATCCGGAGCGCTCTGATATTGATGCCGGAGGATCTGGCCTCATCTTCCGTGAGGGGAAGCAGATTCATCTTCCATCGGATCAGCCACAGGATGAAAATGCCCGCAAGGATCAGCGGCGCTCCGAAGGAGAGAGTCTTATAACTCGCCTTGTCCAGTCCTCCCATCAGCCAGTAAGTGATGGAAGGAAGCTGGGATTCCGTATCCGCCGTAAACTTCACCAGCGAGACCAGGGCAGAAAAAAGCGACCCCATCATGATTCCCGAAAGCACAACACTGCTCATGCCGCGGTTCTTCCCGGATCCGGCAAGATGTGTCAGCGTGACGGCCGCCAGTCCCATCAGCAGCGAGACTGCCTGAATGCCGATCATGTTAAACCCCATGAGGATAGCGAGAGCCGCGCCGAAGCTGGCTCCGCTCGCGACACCCAGGGTATCCGGCGTGGCAAGCGGATTCGCGAACAGGCTCTGGAAAGCGCAGCCCGCGACCGAAAGCCCTGCGCCGACCAGCGCTGCCAGGAGTATCCTCGGCATGCGCAGGTTCCAGATGGTCATCTTCACAAGGTCCGCCACCTCTGTTCCCGGGTCAAACCTTGACGCGAGCGCAGC
>CADCOP010000359.1 GCA_902803065.1 uncultured Lachnospiraceae bacterium
AGAAAACATGCTGTGGCTGAGACTTCCTGAGAAGGTATATTTCAAGAGAGGCTGCATGCAGACAGCTCTCGATGAGCTCGGAACCGTCATGCACAAGAAGAAATGCTTCATCGTTACAGACCAGTTCCTGTATAAAAACGGCTACGTCAGGCCGATTGAGGAGAAGCTTGATCAGATGGGAATCGTCCATACCTGCTTCTATGATGTAGCTCCCGATCCCACACTTCAGTGCGCGCAGGAGGGTACACGCCAGATGGCAGCCTTCGCTCCGGATGTGATCATCGCCCTGGGCGGCGGTTCCGCTATGGACGCAGCCAAGATCATGTGGGTCATGTATGAATACCCGGATGTCAACTTTGACGATATGGCCATGGATTTCATGGACATCCGCAAGAGGATATACACCTTCCCGGAGATGGGCAAAAAGGCTTACTTTGTAGCCATTCCGACATCCTCCGGCACAGGCTCCGAGGTAACACCGTTCGCTATCATTACAGACGCCAAGACAGGTACAAAGTGGCCGCTCGCTGACTACGAGCTTATGCCGGATATGGCGATTGTTGACGTTGACAACATGATGAACCAGCCCAAGGGACTGACAAGCGCTTCCGGTATCGATGTTATGACACATGCTCTTGAGGCATATGTATCCGTCATGGCTTCCGATATGACCGACGGCATCGCCCTGAAGGCTACGCAGCTTGTATTTGACAACCTCCCGTCCGCTTATAACAACGGCGCTAAGGATCCGAAGGCGAGAGAGCATATGGCTATGGCTTCCACACTGGCAGGTGAAGCGTTTGCGAACGCGTTCCTCGGCCTGAACCACAGTATGGCCCATAAGCTCGGCGCTTATCATCATATTCCACACGGCGTTGCCAATGCTCTGGTCCTGACTTACGTGATGCGCTACAACGCCAATGAAGTCCCGACGAAGATGGGCACATTCCCGCAGTACGAGTATCCGCATACAAGAGCGAGATACTGCGATATCGCCCGCTATAACGGTCTTATCGGAAAAGATGATCAGGAGACATTTGACCTTCTGATCGATAAGCTCGAGGACCTTAAGAAGACCATCGGCATTCCGTCTTCCATTCAGGAATTCGGCGTGAAGGAAGAGGACTTCCTTGCGACCCTCGATGAGATGACTGAGAACGCCTTCAATGACCAGTGCACAGGCGCGAATCCGAGATACCCGCTGATGAGCGAGATCAAAGAACTGTACCTGCTGGCATTCTACGGCAAGGACACGAAGGAAGCAGAGAAGATCTGAGCTTATACAGAGAGGAGGCAGAAGCAATGGCTAACAGAGAGATCCTTGAGGAGAAATCCTATAAAACCGTCTACAGGGAAGGAAACACGATCGTAAAGGAGTTTACCCCTTCCCATCCGAAGGCAAATGTATTTAACGAAGCTTATATTCATGCCTGCGTGGAGGGCTGCGGAGTGTCCGTTCCGAAGATCCTCGGCGTAGCGCCCTCCGGCGGCGGCTGGGCTCTTTCCATGGAGTACGTGGAAGGACGCACCCTGCAGCAGATGATCGACGCAGAACCGGAAAAGGCGGCAGAATATCTGGAGAAACTTGTTGACATCCAGCTGGAAGTCGGAAAATACCGGGTACCGCAGCTTCGCAACACGCGCTACAAAATGGAAGAGGCGATCAATACACTGACAGAGATCGACGCCAGCACGAAGTATGAACTTCTGCAGAGAATCCATGGCATGAAGCGTCACACGAAGCTCTGCCACGGCGACCTTGTACCTTCCAACATCATCATCCGCGAGGACGGAAGCTGGATCGTACTCGACTGGGCACACGCAACGAGCGGAAACGCCGGCGCCGACGCAGCGATCACATATCTGCGCTTCTCACTCGAGCAGCCGAAGATCGCCGACCAGTATCTGCGTCTGTTCTGTAAGAAAGCAGATATGGCCATCCAGTACGTGCAGACATGGATGCCGATCGTAGCGGCAGCACAGCTGACAAAACACAAAGAGGCAGAGAGAGAACTGTTGGAGAAGTGGATCAGCGTAGCGGAATACCAATAAAATAAAAAGACGCAGGATATGCGGCTTGCGGCGCGGTACCCGGGAGGGGCCCGCGCCTTTTTGATTCCCGGACGAGGAGCGCAGATGGGATATCTTTTTATTCTTCCGGCTTGCGTCCGCTGCTCCTGCGCTTTTTCGTGTGCATACAGAGAGCACGGTTTCTTCGAATATACCGGGTGGATAGGGGTTGCATGGGAGACGTGTTGATTATAAGATGGTTGTATATAGTTAAGGCATAGATTCCGTTTCGGGTTTGCCGGAATGGGAGAACTTGTTTGAAAGCCAGGATACGGCTAAAAGAATATACATGGTATAGGAGGCGTGGGGATGCACATGCAGAGTGCTTTGGAAGAGAGGATTCTGAGGGCGTTTGCATTTGAGGATAAGATCAGGGATTACAGGCCTTATGGGAAGGGGCATATCAATACGACGTATCTTGTGACGCTGGAGAATGGACACAGGTACATCCTGCAGAAGATCAGTGATCTGCTGACCAGGGACGCGGAACATCTGATGGAGAATATAGCGAGGGTGACAGAGCATCTGCGCAAGACGGAAAAGGACCCGCGGAAGGTGCTGACGCTGCTGAAGACGCGGGACGGAAAAAATTATCTTCCTGATGTGACGGGCAACTGGCGGGTGTACCATTTTGTCGAGGATTCGGTCTGCCTGGAGAAAGTGGAGAGCAATGAGGATTTCTACCAGAGCGCGCTGGCGTTTGGCCATTTTGTCGAGCTGCTGAAGGATTTCCCGGCGGAGGAGCTGACGGAGACGATCCCGGATTTCCATAATACTCCAAAGCGCTTTGCCAGGCTTCACGCGGCTGTGGAAGCGGATACCTGCGGCAGAAGAGCTGAGGTGGAAGAGGAGATCCGCTTCCTGTTTGCGCGGGAGGAGGAGGCCGGAATGCTGCAGCGCATGCGCGAGAGCGGCGAGCTTCCCACACGCGTTACGCACAATGATACGAAGCTGGACAATATCCTGTTTGACGCGGCGACCAGAAAGCCGCTCTGCATCATTGACCTGGATACCGTCATGCCGGGCCTGAGCCTGTATGATTTTGGCGATTCCATCCGTTTCGGAGCTTCGACCGGAGCGGAGGATGAGAAAGACCTTTCAAAAGTGCAGCTGGATGTCGGGAAGTATGAGGTCTTCCGTAAAGGATTTACGCAGGCTTTCCCGGACCTGACAGACAGAGAGAAGGAACTTCTCCCGATGGGGGCGAAGGTCATTACCATGGAGCAGGCAGCCCGCTTTCTGACAGATTATCTGGAAGGAGATCCGTATTACAGGATCCATTACCCGGAGCAGAACCTCGACCGCACCCGCACGCAGATCCGTCTGGTGCAGGAGATGGAAGATAAGTGGGATATGCTGAGCTGAACCGGGCACCAGACGAACCTGAAGCTGCGACCGGCATGGTGTGCAACATGTGCGGATAATATTCCTGAAACAGAGCTCACAGTTGACAAAAGTTCCCCGGTATCTTAAAATAATTTTGTCAATTAGTGACAAAAATTTTAGTAAAGGAGAGGATAAAACATGAAAAAACTCACAACGGCATTATTTGCATCTGCTATGGTTCTGACTATGGCAATGGGCGCAGCTGTTACTGCTTCCGCAGAAGATATTGAACTGGATGTTATCATCTGCCAGTACGGACCGAACACAAATGAATGGTTCCTTGGCAGCGGCATGGACGGCTCGAACTTTGTTGAGAAGTTTGAGGCTGCAAATCCGGGCATCAAGCTGAACCTGGATGTTGTTTCATGGAATGATGTTTACACAGAAGTTGATACCCGTATCGCCAACAATAACGCGCCGGATATCCTGAATATCGATGTGTTCGCGAACTACGCGAATGAAGGACTTCTGCTTCCTGTCTCCGATTACTGTCCGGAAGAGCTGTACGAGGACTTCTTCCCGTCCTTCATTGACCAGTCTGTGATCGATGATACTGTATGGGCCGTTCCGGATCTGGCTTCTGCACGTGCTCTGTACTACAACGTTGACATGTTTGAGGAAGTCGGCATCGAGCCGCCCACCACATGGGCTGAACTTGAGGACTGCTGCCAGGCCATTATTGACTACTATGACGGCGAAGTCTATCCGTGGGGCATCGATATGACAACGGATGAAGGCCAGGCTGCATTTGCTTATTATACATGGGGCAACGGCGGCGGATTTGTTGATGAGAACGGCGACTGGGCTGTGAACTCTGCTGAGAACGCGGAAGCCATCAACTTCGCTCTGAGCCTTGTTGAGAACGGCTACACAAACCCGAACCCGGCTACACAGACACGTTATGATCTGCAGGATATGTTCGCAGCAGGCAAGATGGCTATGGTCATCGCTCCGAACTCTCTTCCGACCTACGTTGCTGACAAGGGCGGCGAGATCAACATGGCTACCGTAGGCATCCCGGCAAACGAAGGCAAGACATCTTCTTCCGTAGGCGTTATGGACCGCGTCATGGCATTCAAGGATGATGCAGCAGAGGACCAGGCTGCCCGTAATGAAGCCATCGGCAAATTCCTGACATTCTTCTATGATCCGGAAAACTATGTTGGCTGGGTAAGCATGGAAGGTTTCCTGCCGGCAGTCAACTCCGCAGTTGAGGCACTCGTAGAATCGGATCCGTCCTTCGGCGCATGGCTGGATGTTCTTGGCAGCTGCCAGTTCTATCCGACAGCTAAGGCTGAGTGGGATCAGGTCAAGCAGGGAGTCATCGCAGCTGAGCAGAACGCTCTGACAGGCGCTGACATCCAGGCTGAGCTGGATGCGCTTCAGGCTGAACTCATGGGCTGATGATCACAGATATGCCTTATGAGGACCGCAGGCGCGGCTGATCTGGAGGGAATAAGGCGGCCCATCATTGCATGAACTGCTGAGAACTGATAAAGGATCTGTCACGGCAGCGGACCGTGTTAGTAAATGTGCTTCGGGCCTGACTTTACGCCAGGCCCGTTTTATTCTCCATCGGGCAGTACCCGAGCCCGTGACGTACGTCACAGGCAGCCGCCCGTCTGCAGATGGTGGGTCATAAGGGAATTTTCACATCACTGATCAGATAACTAAGGAGGTATGCAGCTTATGAAATCCGGCAAACGCCGGTGGGAGCCGTATGTGTGGCTTCTGCCAAGTATATTGCTGATCGCGGTCTTCGTTGTGTTCCCGATCGCGATCGTATTCAGGCTGTCTTTCAGTGAGATCTCCAAGGCCGGCGTGGTAGGCGGCTTTGTGGGATTTAAGAACTACTCGGATGCGGTTCATCTGCCGGCATTCAAGACAGTCATGAAAAATACGTTCTGGTGGGTGCTTTCGGTCGTGGGGCTCTCGACGCTGCTTGGCTTCATCATTGCTCTTGTGCTCAACCAGAAATTCCGGGGAAGAAAGATCGCCCGATCGATCCTGATCTTTCCCTGGGCGACGTC
>CADCOP010000360.1 GCA_902803065.1 uncultured Lachnospiraceae bacterium
GAGGTAAAACAAATGGGCTCTTCTGAAAGTCTTTCGGCTAAAAACAAACTGACCGGCAAGACCATGGGTTTCCTGGTCCTGTTCCTTCTGGTGGTCGGTTCCTGGGCGATCTTTAAGATCATTACACCCCACAATTTCGGTTCTCCCAAGAACCTCCTGAGTTATTTTGAAGCGTCTCTGATGGTATCGGCAGGCGCTGTAGGCTTCTATTTCGTTATGGTCATGGGGATGTTCGACTTCTCCATCGGCGCAAACATCATGCTGTCCTCCATCGTCGGTACGGTCATTGCTTCCAGATTCGGACTCGGATATCCGGGACTGGTCATCGGCTGCATCATGACAGGCGCGATCGTCGGACTGCTGAACGGTTTCTTCTACATTAAACTGCACATTCCGTCCATGATCGTTACCACAGGTCTGGCGCTCATCTATGAAGCAATTGCAAGCTACATTGCCGGCGGACAGTCCGCGACCCTGCCGTCGAACCTTCGCGCGTTCGGTTCAATGCCCGGAAACCTGATCCTGGCACTGATCGCATTTGCGGCCGCGTATCTTCTTCTGAACTACACCAGGATCGGTACATATACCTACGCTATCGGATCGGATGAGTTCGTTGCGAAGAATATGGGTATCAACGTTAATAAATACAAGATCCTGGCCTTCATCATTTCCGGCGCGTTCTTCGGCGTTGAAGCGATCCTGACGATCAGCTATGGTTCTTCCATGGTTGCGGAGACAGGCATGCTTTCCATGAGCCGTAACTTCTATCCGACCATGGGATGCTTCCTCGGCCTTGCCATGAAGAAGAACGGAATTCCGATTCCGGCCATCATCATCGGTGAGTTCTTCCTGCAGATCATTTACTACGGTTTTGTTGCCCTCGGTGCTCCGACGGCTGTCAATGATGTTATCTCCGGCCTTGCGCTGCTGATCATCGTTACACTGACCACGAAGACGAAAAAGGGCGATATCGTCAAATAATACAAAGGAGGATAAGAGTAATGAGCGAAGTAAGATTACAGGTTCAGAACCTCTGCAAATCCTTTGGTATTACAAAGGCAGTGCAGAACGTTTCGTTTAATGTTAATAAGGGAGAGGTCCACGCCCTGATCGGTGAGAACGGCTCCGGAAAATCCACGCTGACAAACATGCTGACCGGTATCTATACCATCGACAGCGGACATTTCATCCTGGACGGAAAAGAGATCCATCCTAAAAACCAGGTAGAAGCGAACAACGAGGGCGTTTCCATCATCGTACAGGAACTGGGCACACTGTCCGGACTGACCGTTGCGGAGAACATCTTCCTCGGCCATGAGGAGAGATTTGTCAGCCACGGAATCAAGAATACCGGCGCTATGAACAAGGAAGCCCAGGCGCTCCTGGCAAAATACGGTTTTGACCGCATCCGCGCCGGCGCCATGGTAGATGAGTACAATTTTGAGGACAGAAAGCTTGTTGAGATCGTAAAGGCGACCTACTTCCAGCCGAAGATCGTGGTCATCGACGAGACGACCACGGCTCTTTCCCAGGAAGGCCGTGAGGAGCTTTACAAGCATATGAACCGGATCCGTGAAGAGGGCAATACGATCATCTTCATTTCCCACGATCTTCCGGAGGTCCTTCGCATGTCTGATACGATCACGATCCTGCGTGACGGTGTTTACATCGACACAGTCAGGAGCGCGGATGTGAACGAAGATGACCTTAAGAGACTGATGGTTGGCCGTGAGGTGACCGGTGATTACTACCGCGCGGATTACGGCGAGAAGGTCTCGGATGAAGTTGTCCTGTCTGTCAGGAACGTAACGGTTCCGGGCCAGATCAGCGATGTCACGTTCGACCTGCACAAGGGCGAGATCCTCGGCTTCGGCGGACTGTCCGAGTCCGGCATGCATGAGGTCGGTAAGGCCTGCTTCGGAGCATCTTTTGACAGGACCGGTACCGTACAGCTTGCTGACGGAACGCAGATCGACAGCATCCCGAAAGCGATCGCGCACAGCATCGCGTATACATCCAAAGACCGCGACAATGAGTCAGTTGTCATGAATCAGAGCATCGGCGACAACATCTGCCTGCCGTCTCTTGGCGCGCTGCGCTCTTTCCTCTGCTTCTTAAGCGCGGGAAAGATGAAGAAATTCGCGAATGACTACGCAAAGGAAATGTCCGTCAAGATGGTCAATACGAACCAGTTCGTATCGGATCTGTCCGGCGGAAACAAGCAGAAGGTCGTTCTGGCCCGCTGGATCGGCAAGGACTCCGATATCCTGGTCCTCGACAGCCCGACCCGTGGTATCGATATCAAAGTAAAACAGGACATCTATCAGCTTATGGATAAGATGCGCAAGGAAGGCAAATCCATCATCATGATCTCAGAAGAGCTGATGGAACTGATCGGAATGTGCGACCGCATCCTCATTATGAAGGACGGAAAGATCAGCGGTGAGCTTGACCGCAGTCCGGAGCTGGATGAGAATGCGCTGATTGCTAAGATGGTCTAAGGAGGAGAAGAGCATGGCTGCAAATACTAATACTGTTTCGAGAGAGGAAGAACTGAAAAAGCTCTCCAAGATCTCTCTGGTCCGCTCGCTTCTGCCGATCATCGGACTGGTTGTTGTTTTCACTGTATTCAATATTCTGACAAAAGGAAGAATGCTCGGCAATCTTTCCCTTGTCATGTCGCAGATCTATGTGACCATGATCTCAGCGACAGGCGTATTCTTTATCATGACCATGGGCGGCCTTGATTTTTCACAGGGTTCGATCCTGGGCATGGCATCCATCGTCGTATGCCTGGTCTCCAAGAAAGCGAATGTTCCGCTGGCTGTTCTTGCAGGTATTGCAACAGGTGCCGGCATCGGCGCCATCAACGGGTTTTTCTACGTAAACAGGAAGATCAAATCCTTTATCGTAACGATCTGTACCATGTTCCTGTTCCGCGGCATCATCAAGTACCTGACTTCCAACGCTCCGGTCGGCGGAAGCGCGAAGCTGGTTCTGATGAACACCGACAGACTGAAACTGACATGCACGCTGATCATTATCATTCTGGGATTTGTGGCATTCCATTTCACACAGTTCGGTATTCACCTGAGAGCGATCGGCGCAGGCGAGAAAGCTGCGAAATTCGCCGGTATCCGCACCGATATCACGAAATTCCTGATCTACGTGCTGGCAGGCGCGATCACAGGTTTTGCCGCATTTATCAATGTTATCAAGGTTGGCTCGGTTACGGCTTCCGGCGGAAATCAGCTGGAAACACAGATCCTGATCGCCCTTGTCCTTGGCGGCATGCCGATTTCCGGCGGCGCTAAGGCACGGTTCCTGAACGTGATCATCGGATCCCTTCTGTACATCGTACTGACATCCGGACTGAGCATGATGGGCATGACAACACAGGCCATGCAGCTTGTACAGGGCGTTGTATTCCTTGTATTCGTTGCTATTTTTGCTGACAGAGAATCTCTGAAGGTCATCAAATAATCAAGTAACACCACTGATCAAACACATCAAAACAATAGGAGAAAACAGATATGAGCAAGTTATATTTTATCCCCGGCAGCCAGGATCTTTACGGCGAGGAATGCCTGCGCCAGGTAGCCGCTGACTGCGCTGAGATGGTATCATTCCTGAACGGAAAACTGAATGATGTGGTAACCGTTGAACTTCTTCCGACTGTCGAGACATCCCGGATCTGCGTGGAGGATATCCGCAGGGCAGAGAACGATGATGACTGCGTCGGCGTGATCACCTGGATGCATACCTTCTCACCTGCCAAGATGTGGATCAAGGGCCTGCAGATGCTCCGCAAGCCGCTGCTTCACCTGCATACCCAGTTCAATGAAAAACTGCCGTATGACACGATCGACATGGATTTCATGAACCTGAACCAGGCAGCTCACGGGGACAGAGAGTATGGCTTTATCCTTGCCAGACTCGGTATTGCTCATGAAGTCGTAGCGGGTTATTACAAGAACGAGAAAGTGATCTCCCGCATCCGCCGCTTTGCGGAGGTTGCCAAGGCAATCAGCTTCTCAAAGAATACGCTCGTCGCTACCTTCGGAAACAACATGCGCGATGTCGCTGTAACAGACGGCAACCGTCTTGAGTGCGAGATCCGCTACGGCTGGGAGATCAAGTACTGGGGCATCGGCGAGATCGGAAAACTGGCGGATGAGGCTTCTGAAGAAGAAGTTGACGCCAAGATGAAAGAGTACACCGACAAGTACACCATGGCTACGGACAACATCGAGGCGGTTCGTGTTCAGGCAAGATATGAGGTTGCTTTTGAAAAGTTCATTGCGAAGAATCATGTATCCGCATTTACGGATAACTTCCAGGATCTGTTCGGACTGAAGCAGCTTCCGGGTATTGCCGCTCAGAACCTGATGGGCAAAGGCATCGGCTTCGGACCGGAGGGTGACTACAAGATCGCCGCGTTCTCTGCTGTTCTGATGAAGATGGCTGAAGCGCGCAAAGGCGCGACCGGCTTTATTGAGGATTACACCTATGACCTGACAGAAGGAGAGGAGCTGGAGCTTGCATCCCATATGCTTGAGGTCCCGGTATCCTTCGCTGCCGGAAAGCCTGCGATCGAAGTTCATCCGCTCGGCATCGGCGGTAAGGAGGATCCTGCCCGTCTTGTATTTGACGGCGTGACAGGCGACGGTATTCAGGTAACTCTGGTTGACATGGGGGATCATTTCCGCATCATCTGCGCGGACATTGAGCTCGTGGCACAGCCAAAGCCCATGCCCAAGCTTCCGGTTGCCCGCATCATGTACAGGCACAAACCGAACTTCGAGATCGGAACGGCAGGCTGGTGCTATGCGGGCGGAGCACATCACTCCGTAGTTTCAACCGCTCTGACAAGAGAGGATATCGCTCTCTTCGCAAAGCTTACCGGTACTGAGCTGATCACGATCGGTGATGATACAACGATGGCTGATATTCAGAGAATCTAACTCTAAAAATGGTGATAAGGCTGCAGATCGCAGCAGCCTGAATGCTGTGCAGGCCGCTCTGGTCCGATCTATCAGGGCGGCCGTCTCAGCAGGATGGAGCAGAGATGGAAAGAGAACCGAAATACCAGGCAATCATCAGCTGGGTCAAAGAAAAAATAAGCACGGGCAGCTTCCGTGAAGGAGACAGGCTTCCTTCCGAGAATGAGCTCAGCATACAGTTTTCACTGAGCCGGCAGACTGTCCGGCGGGCACTTGAGGTCCTCGAGAATGAACGTGTTGTTACGAAAGTGCACGGCAGCGGAACCTATGTGGGGACAGGGGACGGGAGGCCGGAGCGCCCCCGCTATATGAATATAGCAGTCATCAGTACTTACTATGACTACTACATTTTTCCGCCGACACTGCATGGGATCGAGAGTGTGCTTTCGGCCGCGGGTTATTCGACGCAGCTGACGTTTACGAATGACAGCATCCATCATGAAAAAACGATCCTGAAAATGCTTCTGGAGAGGGATGACGTGGACGGGATCATAGTGGAGCCTGCCAAGAGCGCCATGCCGAATCCGAACCTGGATCTTTACAGGAAGCTTGCAAAGAGAAATATCCCGATCCTGTTTTTCAACGCGTTTTACCAGGAACTGGATATGCCCTGCGTTCGGATCGATGACGTATCTGTTGCTGAGAAGGCAACGGAGCTTCTGATCGATGCGGGACATAAAAGCATAGCCGCCATTCTCAACGCCGAGGACGGGCAGGGACGCCTGCGGTACACAGGCTACCTGCGGGCGATGTGGAAGCATCATCTGCGGACGGACGCGAGGCGCATCGTTCTGCTTGATTCAGACATGATCGGAAATCTGAAGATGGTCGAAGAGTACCTGTTCCACTGCCTTGAAGGCGTGACCGGCGTTGTCTGCTACAATGACGCTGTGGCTTCTTCGCTGCTTGATGTGTTTGAGGAGAGAGGCATCCGGGTACCGGAAGATATGTCGATCGTGGGAATCGATGACGCGAACCTGGCCCAGATGCGGAATTTTACATCCATCCCGCATCCCAAGGAAGAGCTGGGACGCAGAGCAGCCAGCAATCTTCTGCGCATGATCGAGAATCCGTCCTTCGACGGAAACTGCCTGTTTGACGCGGAACCTGTTCTCAGAGATTCTGTGAGAAAGATCGGGTCAGGGGAAGAGTAAGCCAGGCAGCAGCATAACGTCATAAGAACTGAAGGTTGATGACAATGGCTGACGATTGTTTCCTGGGAAGGGAGGACAACAGATACGATGGCGAATATATATTGTGAATACTGCGGCGCGCAGCTTAAGGAAGACGCAAAATTCTGCAGCAACTGCGGGGCTCCGGCGCCGATGGTCTCAGAAGAAGAACCGGATAAGACTTATGAAGCAGATCATGACCGTCAGACGGTCGTGGAGGGAGAAGGAACGTACAGTATTGTTCTGGGAAGCCTGGGGAACTGCACGAAGGAAGCTGCCGGGGATCTTCTGGAGGACCTGCTCGGATATACGGATGAGGAAGCGGCAGAGCTCCTGAACGTCATTCCTGCCCTTGCGGCTCAGCAGCTGACTTATGAGCAGGCCAGGTATGTTGCTCAGGCAATGACAGAGTACGGAATGGAAGTGAGCATCCGCAACGGCGAGGAATATGTGGAAGCAGATGAGGACAGCGGCTCATCCGTATTTGACGGGGCGGGAACTCTTCTCACAAATGTTGCCGCCGTTCTGGCAACACTGTCGGCAGCTAACCGCATGAGGTATTTCCGCAGGTACGACAGGCCCGATTTCCGCCAGCACATGTATGTGCCGCGCAGGCCGCTGCCGGTAAGAAAGCCGTCACTCATCAGCCGGATCTTCCGGATGTTCGGCGGAAAGAAGAGATCCGCAGGCCCAGCCCCAGGCATGGCACCCCGCAGGCCAGGCGCAGGCATAGCGCCGCGCAGGCCGCTGCAGACAGGCTTTACATTCCGGCGCGATTACAGGCCGGATGAAAGGCGCCGCAGGATGTCCGGGACACGTCCGTCATCGGTATGGCCGGGTACATCGCGACCGTTTGCAGACAGGCCCGGAGCAGCACGTCCGTCCGCAAACAGGCCGTCCGCAGGCAGACCCGGCGGGACACCTCCGTCCGCAGCCGGTCCGTTCGGGACAGGCCCCAAAGGGAATCGTCCACAGAGCCGGCCGGGACGCCCGGGCACAGGCCGCAGGGGATCCTGGAGAGAAACTTTAAAATAGAAAAAGAAAAGGCACACATCCGCGAGCTGACATACAGACACCGTGATGTGTGCTTTTTTACTGGTGCACCAATATGTATGATGAGCCGCCTGGCATCAGAATTTGAACAGGATACCTACCACTGCAGAGAGCGCTATGAAAATGACAGGATGCCATTTGATCTTCTTCTGCGCAATGAACAGCACGATTCCCAGCAGGATCGCCTTGAAGATAAACAGATCGGCTATATTTCCGGATGCCTGGAATGCCGGAATACTGATCAGGGCTGTTTTTGCCACATTGATGCCGGCCGCGGAGATCAGCGCGAGAGATGCCGGGCGGAGTCCGTAAAACGCCTTCTCAACATAAGGGTTTGACTTGAACTTCTGAAGCATCTTCGAGATGATGATAATGATGATGACGGAGGGCAGCGCCAGTCCGAGCGTCGCGGCAATGCCTCCGAGAGGTCCGGCTGTCCGGAAACCTGCGTAGGTGGACATATTGATGCCGATAGCACCGGGCGTGGATTCGGAGACGGCGATCATATCGGCAACGTCATTGTGCGTGAACCAGCCCGTCTTGTCAGAGATCTCGTACAGGAAAGGAAGAGTCGCCAGTCCGCCGCCCACAGAGAAAAGTCCTGTCTTGAAGAATTCAAATATCAGACGCAGCAGAGTCATTTCTTCTCACCTCCCTTTCCGAAAAAGATGCCGAACACGCCGGCCGCGATGACAAGAACAGCGGCAGGCAGGGATACAGGCATCATCTTTGAGAAAACAGTCAGCGCGAAAATGACCAGATACAGGATAATGCATTTCGCGTCAACGACTGATTTTTTCCACAGACGCAGCACAGCCTGAACAATGAGTACGCAGACGCACACACGGATGCCTGCGAAGGCGTGCTGGACGACCTCGAGCTCGGCAAAGTTCTGCAGGAAAGCCGCAATGATGATTATGATAATGATCGGCATGGTCAGGAAACCCAGGGTTGCCGCCAGGGCTCCGGGGATGCCTTTTTTCTTATGTCCGATGAATGTGGAAACATTCAGGGCGATGATGCCCGGGGTGCACTGGCCGATCGCGAAATAATCCATCAGCTCATCGGTCGTTGTCCAGTGCCTGGTTTCCTCAAGATCGCGCTGCAGGAGAGGCAGCATGGCGTATCCGCCGCCGAAATTAACGGCACCGATCCGCAGGAACGCGGTATACAGTTCAATAAGTTCTTTCATTCAGAAGCC
>CADCOP010000361.1 GCA_902803065.1 uncultured Lachnospiraceae bacterium
AACTGAGAACTGATTCACAGGATACGGAGCTGCCGCAGGGCAGCATGTATGCGGCGCAGGAGCCCGGGAAAGCGGGCCCGAATAAGAAAGGGATCAGAGATGCTGAGAACGCTTTTAAAATACATCGGAGAATTTAAGACCACCGCCTTTCTCACACCTATGTGCATGATCGGCGAAGTAATATGTGAGATGATCATTCCGGTACTCATGGGAAGGATCGTCGATATAGGAATCGGCGGCTCTGACATGAGCTATATCATCAGGACCGGCCTGATCATGCTTGCCGTCGCTCTTATGGGCCTGCTCTTCGGTATTCTCGGCGGCGTGTTCGGAGCAAAAGCTTCGGCCGGATTCGCAAGGAACCTCAGAAAGGCCATGCACGACAATATCCAGACTTTCTCCTTTTCAAGTATTGATAAGTTCTCCTCCTCCAGCCTTGTGACCAGGCTGACGACGGATGTTACCAATATCCAGAACGCCTTTCAGATGATCCTGAGAATGGCTATGAGAGCGCCTGCTTCCATGATCATCGCGATGGTGATGTCTTTTATCATCAGTCCCAGGCTCGCCAGCATCTACCTGGCAGCGGTATTCCTGCTGGCCTGCATCATGCTCCTTATCATGCGCAGGGCGACTAAGTACTTCCAGCAGGTCTTCAGAAGATATGATGATCTCAACAACAGCGTACAGGAAAACGTATCGTCCATTCGCGTAGTCAAGGCTTACGTGAGAGAAGATTATGAGATCAGTAAATTCCATAAGGCGGCGGAGAATATTTACGAGATGTTCATCAAAGCAGAGATGAACATAGCCGGCGTCTCCCCTATCATGATGACAGTAGTTTACGGATGCATCCTGCTGATCAGCTGGTTCGGAGCGCATCTGATCATCGGCGGCGAACTGCAGACGGGCCAGCTCATGAGCCTTCTCGCATACTGCATGAACATCCTGATGAGCCTGATGATGCTCTCTGTGGTGTTTGTCATGATCACTATGTCCGAAGCGAGTGCCAAGAGAATCGCAGAGGTCATCGAAGAAAAAAGCGATCTGACTAATCCGGAAAACCCCATTATGGAAGTACCGGACGGAAGTATCCGCTTCGATGACGTGGATTTCTCCTACAGGCCTGGCACCGGAGATCCTGTTCTGAAAGATATCAACCTGGACATCAGATCCGGGGAGAGTATCGGGATCATCGGAGGAACGGGCAGCGCGAAATCTTCGCTGGTAAACCTGATCAGCCGTCTCTATGACGTGACGCAGGGAAAGGTCATGGTCGGAGGAAATGACGTTCGGGACTACGACCTGGATACTCTGAGGAATCAGGTCTCCGTGGTGCTTCAGAAAAATGTGCTTTTCAGCGGTACGATCCTGGATAATCTCCGCTGGGGAGATAAAGACGCGACAGAAGAGGAATGCGTAAGAGCCTGTCAGATGGCCTGCGCGGATGAGTTCATACAAAAAATGCCGGAAGGCTATAATACCTGGATCGAGCAGGGCGGATCAAACGTCTCCGGTGGACAGAAGCAGAGGCTGTGTATAGCCAGGGCGCTTCTCAAAAAGCCCAAAATATTGATCCTGGATGACAGCACGAGCGCAGTGGATACTGCTACAGACGCCAAGATCAGAAAGGCATTCCGGGAGGAGATTCCCGGAACAACGAAACTGATCATCGCTCAGAGGATCTCCAGCGTCAAGGACTGCGACCGTATCATCGTAATGGATGACGGGCGGGTCAATGGATTCGGAACACATGATGAGCTCCTTGCGGGCAACGAGATCTACAGGGAAGTCTATGAATCCCAGGTCGGAGGCGCGAGCGCTGACTTCGACAAGAAAGAATAACACAGGGGATGTTCCCCGGTCATCGTTTTCGTGGAGGACATAGGATATGGCGGAAGGAAAAAATCAGGAATTTAAAGGGCCGGGCGGCAGACGCATGGCGGGAAGGCCGCGCCCTAAGGTTGAAAATCCCGGGCTCCTTTTCAAGAGAATAATGAGCTATGTGTTCAAGTATTACGGCATTCAGATAATTGTCGTATTGCTGTGCATCGTTTTGTCGGTCTTTGCTAATGTGCAGGGAACGATGTTCACAAGAACTTTGATCGATAATTATATTACTCCGATGATCGGGCAGCCGAATCCGGATTACGGTCCGCTGCTTGGAGCGATGGCGAGAGTGGCCTGTTTCTACGGAGTCGGTATCATCGCCGCATTTACGCAGCAGGTGATCATGGTACATGTCAATCAG
>CADCOP010000362.1 GCA_902803065.1 uncultured Lachnospiraceae bacterium
ATGCTCTCGTCCGGAAAGCCACATATCATGCTCTCGTCCAGGAAACCAACATAAATCCAGTATTTGCGCAACGCAAGAGTTAATGATACACTGTAGAGAATCCGGCAGAAATAATGTGAACAGACAAGATCAGGAGAAAGAAGAAAGATAAGGAGAATCCGCATGCGCAGAAACTACCGCTTTATCATATCATACGATGGCACCCGCTATTTCGGGTGGGAGCATCAGCCGAACACAGAAATGACGATTCAGGGAAAGCTGGAGACTGTCCTGTCCAGGATGACCGGCGAGGCGGTCGAGGTCCTTGGGGCCGGGAGGACGGACGCAGGCGTGCACGCACTGAAGATGACTGCCAACGCGTGGCTGGATACAGACATGCTGCCGGAGGCGATCCGTGATTATATGAATGCCTATCTTCCGGAGGATATCTGTGTCCGCGAGGCTGTCATTGCCGGGGACAGGTTTCACAGCCGTTACAACGCAACCGGAAAAACATACCGCTACACCTGCTATATTGGTGAAACCAAGCCGGTTTTTGACCGGAAATATGTGTGGATCCTCGATAAGGTCCCGGATATACAAAAGATGCAGGCAGCGGCTTCTCATCTGATCGGGACGCACGATTTCGCAAGCTTCTGCGGAAACCCGCGCATGAAAAAGTCCACCGTTCGAACAGTGGACAAAATCGATATCATTATGAAGGGCGATTATCTGACCCTGACCTTTCACGGCACGGGGTTTCTTCAGTATATGGTCCGTATCCTGACAGGGACCCTTGTTGAAGTCGGCCTTGGACAGCGGGATCCGGATTCGATACCCGCGCTGCTGGAAGCAAAAAACAGGTCCCTCGCCGCTCCGACAGCTCCCGCCTGCGGTCTCTGCATGATGCAGGTCGATTACAGCTGATATTACAGCTGATGCCGGGTCATTGCGCCTGTCAGACACCCCATTACGCCTGACGCTTCTTATGGGCTTTCCCGTGATAGAGGAATACTCTCGCCACTTTAAGCCCTGCCTTATAGTAGAACGGGAGCAGCGCTTTTTCGGCATTTTTCAGTTCCTTTCGGATGCTGATATGCTGCGGGCAGTGTTTCTCGCATTTTCCGCAGCCGACGCACTGGGACGGGAAAGCCGGCTCCTTCCGAAGGCCGACGACCTGGAAGTATTCGTGTCTTCCGGTGCCTTTCCTCTCCATATACATCTCGTTATAGCAGCGGAAAGCACCGGGGATATCCACCCCATGCGGACATGGCATGCAGTAGCCGCAGCCTGTACATCCGACCTTCAGCTTTTCATTGATCATGCTCCGGATCCTTTCGATCAGCGCATGATCTTTTTTTGTGAGTTCTCCGGCCTTCGCTGTTGATGCTGTCCGGCAGTTCTCTTCTACCATCGCTTCGGAGTTCATTCCCGAAAGGACGCATGTCACCTCCGGCTGGTCCCAGAGCCAGCGGAATGCCAGCTCGGCAGGAGTTCTCTTCTTCGGATCCATGGAGATGAGTTTCTTTGCTTTTTCCGGCAGGAGATCCACAAGCTTTCCTCCCCGCAGCGGCTCCATGATGATCACAGGAATGCCTTTGGCGGCGGCTGCCTGAAGGCCTTCCCGGCCGGCCTGGCTCGTCTCATCCATATAATTGTACTGGATCTGGCAGAAATCCCAGTCATAGGCGTTCAGGATCTCCAGGAACATCTCCGTGTTCCCATGGAAGGAAAAGCCGATGTTCCGGATGGCTCCGGAGCTTTTCTTTTCTTCGATCCAGTCCTCGATGCCCACATTCTGGAGCTTGTGCCACTCGGCTATATCTGTCAGCATATGCATCAGGTAATAGTCTACATGGTCCGTTTTCAGGCGGGAAAGCTCCTCATTAAAAAACTTATCGATGCCCGCGCGATTCCGGATCAGATACTGGGGAAGCTTTGTAGCGATGTTGACCTTATCCCGGATATTGTTTCTCGAGAGGATCGTTCCCAGAGCCGCCTCGCTTCCGGGGTAGATGTAGGCCGTGTCAAAATAGTTGACTCCCTTTTCGATCGCCAGGAGCAATTCCATTTCCGCCTTATCCAGATCAATGCCGCTCCCTTTTCTGGTAAACCTCATACATCCGTAACCAAGAATCGAAATGGGCTCCCCATACTTATTCTGCCTGTACTGCACTGTGTTCTCCTTTCTACAGAAAACGATCTGTTCCCGCATCCATAGAATACATGTCCATAGAATACCTATCCGTAGAATACCTATCCGTAGAATACCTATTTCATAATAGCAATAAATCCGCGCACTGTCATCTGCTGTTACGCA
>CADCOP010000363.1 GCA_902803065.1 uncultured Lachnospiraceae bacterium
CTTTCCGGGAAAGCCGAGATCCTTGATATACAGGACATCGAATTCGGCGCCGGCGTTTTTGAAGACGAGGAAGCCATGACTGAATAAGCCTGAAGCCATATGATAGAATAAGCCTGAAACGGTGACAGAATAAATTTGAAGTCATGACAGTATAAGCTCTGGTTTACAGGGGACAAAAAGGCTCCCTCCATGACGTGCCTGCACATACATGGAGGGAGCCTTTAAAATTACGTCATTTAGTACATTTAATGATATACAGTATCAGGCTGCCTTCTTACTATTCCGGATGAAGTCGATATAGACGGCTGCCAGAATAACAACACCCTTTACGATATACTGCCAGTTGGAGTTGATACCCATCAGGTTCAGACCGTTGTTAAGGATACCGATGATCAGAACACCGATGAGCGTTCCGCCCAGGCGTCCGGAACCGCCGGCCATGGAAGTGCCGCCGACAACTACTGCCGCAATGGCGTCCATTTCGGCGCCGTCACCGGAGGTACAGGTACCGCTGTAAAGACGGGAAGCGATCGTAACGCCGGCAAGGCCTGCCATCAGTCCGCTGAACGCGAATACAACAAACTTGACTTTGGAAGTATCGATACCGGAAAAACGCGCTGCGGTCTCGTTTCCGCCGACAGCGTAAATGTGACGGCCGATCTTGGTCCGGTTAATAAACAGAACGGAGACGATGAATACGATGAACATGGTGACGACCGGTGTGGGGAACGGGCCTACATATCCGGCGCCGAGGAATTTCCATGCATCCGTCATGCAGCGGATCGGCTTGCCGCCGGAATAAACCTGTGCGATACCTTTCGCGATGTTCATGGAAGCAAGCGTTACGATGAACGGCGGGATCTTTGTCTTTGCAATCATAAAGCCATTGAAAAGACCAAACAGAAGACCGGAGAGAATACCGATTGCGAGACCGACTACTTCCGGCATGCCGTGCCATACTACCGCGCCGGCAGCGAAGCAGCCTGACATTGCGATGATGGATCCGACTGAAAGGTCAATTCCGCCGAGGATGATGACCATGGTCATACCACAGGCAAGCATCAGGTTGGATGCACTCTGACGAAGAACATTGAAAATGTTTGTGGTCGTCAGGAATGTTTTATGTGTCGTCGGCCATATGTAAAGAAATGCAATCATTCCGACCAGTGCAATCAGAATACCCAGATTATCTTTAAAATATTTTACTATGCCTTTGCGTGACTGTTCAAGCATGATCAGTTCCTCCTATGGTTTCCAGTGTTGCGAGATGCATGATAGATTCCTGGCTGATATTTTCCCGATTGATGCAGCCGGTTACGCGCCCCTCGTACATGACATATACACGGTCGCTCATATTGATGATTTCCGGAAGCTCAGAGGAGATCATGATAATGGAAACGCCCTGTTTTGTCAGTTCGTTCATGATCTCGTATATCTCAGCTTTCGCTCCGACATCCACGCCTCGGGTAGGCTCGTCCAGGATCAGTACTTTGGGATGCGTTGCCATCCAGCGCCCGATCATAACTTTCTGCTGATTGCCGCCGGACAGGTTCGTCACCGTCTGCTCCTGAGAAGGTGTCTTTGTATGCATCTTATCGATATATTCCTGCGTGATTTCCGCTTCACGTGCTGAATTTACATGCAGATGACTGATAAATTCGTGAAGGACTTCGATCGTCGAATTGAAGCGGACGCTTTGAACATGATAAAGGCCTTCCAGCTTTCGATCCTCAGGAACCATGGCGATACCGTAATTCATGGCGTCCACGGCGTTCCTGATCTTCACCTTTTTGCCTTCAAGTTCGATCTCTCCCTTTGAACCTTTTGTCAGGCCGAAGATGCACTGCATGGTCTCTGAACGGCCTGCGCCGACGAGTCCGGCGAAGCCCAGGATCTCGCCTTTGTAAAGTTCAAAGCTGACATCTTTTACGCGGGAATGAAGTTTCTTTCCGTCACTGATATGCTCACAGCGCATCACGACTTCGTCCGAATCCACATGATCGCGGACATAATACTGATCCAGCTCACGGCCGACCATAAGAGAAACCAGCTGGTCGCGGGTGGTCTGCGCTACAACACAGGTATCAATATATGTACCATCACGAAGAACCGTTACGCGGTCGCAGATCTCAAAGATCTCACTCATCTTATGCGAGATATAGATGATGCCGACTCCGCGCTTTGTCAGGTCACGCATGATGCCGAACAGAGCCTGAACTTCCTTATCCGCGATGGAGGAGGTAGGCTCGTCCATAACAAGAATGCGGCAGTTGAAGGAAATTGCCTTTACGATCTCAACCATCTGCTGCTTTGCGATGGTCAGGTCAGCGATCTCCGTGTCCGCCGCGATGCCGACATTAAAATTATCCAGCATCTGCTGCGCAGCGGCGGTCATTTTGACTTTATCCACGCCCAGCTTACCCATGGGCTCACGGCCCAGGAAAATATTCTCGGCCACGGTCATGCGGGGAACAAGAACAAGCTCCTGGTGGATGATGGAAATGCCGTTTTCGCGCGCGGTATTAACATCGGAGATGGCAACTTCCTTGCCGTCGATAATGATCTTTCCCGAATCGGGATGATAGATTCCGCCAAGGACCTTGATCAGTGTCGATTTTCCAGCACCGTTCTCGCCCAGAAGAGCATGGATCTCGCCGGCTTTCAACTGATAATCGACGTTCTGCAGTGCCTTGACACCCGGAAATGATTTGGTTATGCCTTTCATTTCGAGCAGGTATTCACTCAATTGTTTTCACCACCATTTCTTTAATACTTATTGTACTCGGAATTATAAAGGTTTGCCCGGAATGAAACGCTTTCCGGAAATTCAGCATAAGAAGAGGGCGATTCTTCTGTCACATCATAATGCGTCAAAAGAACCGCCCCCCACCAGCAGATAGACTGCTTACCTGACAATCAGGAGAAGAACAGTCTGTCCGCTATCCCTTATGAGAACGGATTACTGCCATCCGCCGTTGTTGTATTCTTCGATGTTGTCGGAGTTGATCATGAAGGTTTCGATCGGATAACGATCTTCAACTTCTTCGCCTGCAACCCATTTATAATACAGTTCAGCAATGGTCTTACCAATGTTCATCGGAGACTGTGCGCCGGTACCGGTAACTTTGCCTTCAGCGATCAGAGCCTTGATGTCCGGAGAACCGTCAACGCCATAGATGAGGCAGTCAGAACCAGCTGCTTCTGCTGCTGCATAAGCACCCAGTGCTGTCGGGTCATTTCCACCGAAGATAGCAACTGCATCCGGATGAGCTGTCAGAGCGTCGGTACCGTTCAGGTTACCCTGTTCCTGGTTACCCATGCAGTCGATCTGAGCAACGATGTCAAATCCCTTGCCTTCGATAGCATCAAGGAAACCGTTGGTACGGTCAACTACAGACTGCATTGTCGGAGAATCCAGAACGATGATGGGGCCGCCGTCCGGGCATTTTGCAACGAGGTCTTCGCCGCAGACTTTACCGGCGTTGTAGTTATCTGATCCTGCATAGGTTACCAGATAGCTCATATCAGCAACTTCTGTATCGAAACCAAACATCGGAATGCCGGCTGCCTTCACTTCGTCAAGAGCTGCAATGATACCATCTTTGTCAACCGGGTTTACAAACAGTGCTGTGATACCACGGGAGATCATGTCCTCAATCTGAGCGATCTGAGTTTCGTTGCTGTTCTGCGGATCCAGAGAAATGAGCTCGTCTCCGTTTGCTTCAACGACTTCGCGGATAGATCCTTCCAGAGCTACAAAGAACGGGTTTGTACCATCCATGCAGGTATAACCGATCTTATTTCCTTCTGCATGTGCGGTTGTAGC
>CADCOP010000364.1 GCA_902803065.1 uncultured Lachnospiraceae bacterium
ACAGTTTCCATCACGCTTTTCTGCGCAGGTGTCGGAACACTTTTGTTCCATGTCTGTACCAAATTCAAAGTACCGGCATTCCTGGGTTCTTCGTTTGCATTTCTTGGCGGTTTTTCAACGATCGCCAAACTGAACACAGGTATCTATGAAGGAATGAGCGCTAATGAGAAGGCTGCCTATGCCTGCGGCGGCATTGTCGTTGCCGGCCTTGTGTATCTGGTCATGGCTCTGATCATCCGTCTTGTCGGCGTAAAGCGCGTCATGCGGTTCCTTCCGCCGGTCGTTACCGGCCCCGTGATCATCTGCATCGGCCTGAGCCTGGCAGGATCCGCGATCAACAATGCTTCTGCCAACTGGTTCCTGGCACTTGTCGCGCTGGGCGTGATCATTGTTTTCAATATCTGGGGCAAGGGAATGTTCAAGATCATCCCGATCCTGATGGGCGTTGTGATCGCCTACGCGGTTGCGGTCATCATGCATGTGACCGGACTGAAAAATCCGGACGGTTCAGCTATCCTTCAGTTTGCGGCAGTTGGTTCTGCGGGATGGATCGGATTCCCGAATTTCCAGCTGGCAAAATTTGATATCACGGCGATCCTTGTCATGGCTCCCATCTCCATCGCGACCATGATGGAGCATGTCGGCGACATGTCCGCGATCTCCGCTACAGTTGGTGAAAACTTCATTACAGATCCCGGACTTCACCGCACACTGACCGGCGACGGCCTTGCAACAGCTCTTGCAGGTCTGATCGGAGGACCGGCAAACACCACATACGGTGAGAACACGGGTGTTCTGGAGCTGTCCAAAGTGTATGATCCGCTCGTGATCCGTATCGCGGCAGTGTTTGCGGTCATCGTAAGCTTTATTCCGAAGGTCTCCGCGATCATCTCAACGATGCCTTCATCCATTATCGGGGGTGTCAGCTTCATGCTTTACGGTATGATCTCTGCCATTGGTGTCCGTAATATAGTTGAGAATCAGGTGGATCTGACAAAGTCCCGCAACCTGATCATAGCAGCTGTGATCTTCGTATGCGGTCTCGGCTTCTCAAGCGGCATCACATTTACCGTAGGAGATGCATCCATCACCCTGACAGCTCTTGCGATCGCTGCTATCGCCGGAATTCTTCTGAACATCATCCTGCCCGGCAACGATTACGAGTTTGGTGTCAACGCAAAGGGAGATGAAAACCGCGGGATCCACCACTGATCTGAAACGATTTTAACAAGAATGGGCCGCTCGCCTGAAAGAGCGGCCTTTTTTTTTGTGCGATCATGCACGGGAGCGTGCCGCGTCTGCACGGCAGCATATGAGGACGAAAGAAATAGGCATAATGCACAAATGAAAAGCAATAATATTGTCGTTTTGCGACAAAGTTACTTTAAATTTCCAAAAAGTGGTTGATGATAATGACAGGATGTGATAGGATAACGTCAGTTACGGAAACGTTACCGATAACGGTTCCGATAACGGTTCCAGAAAAACCAGATTTGTATACAAAGCATTAAAGGAAGGGAGATTTTCATTATGAAAAACATGAAAAAGTATTGTGCGGCTATCGCATCCGCAGCTGTTCTTGCAGGACTTGCTGCTTTTTCAGCATCAGCGGATGATGCATCTGTTTACTACCTTAACTTCAAGCCGGAAGCAGACGCTGCCTGGCAGGATCTTGCAGCAGTCTACACAGAGCAGACAGGTGTTCCGGTAACCGTTGTTACAGCGGCTTCCGGTGAGTATGAGACCACTCTGATGGCTGAAATGGGAAAATCCGAAGCTCCGACACTGTTCCAGGTAAATGGTCCGGTCGGTCTTGCCAACTGGAAAGATTACTGCTATGACCTGGCTGGTTCTGACATCGTTTCCAACCTGACCAGCGATTCCTTTGAGCTGCTTGACGGCGATAAGGTTGCAGGCATCGGTTACTGCGTAGAGAGTTACGGTATCATAGTGAACACAGGTCTTCTTGAGAAAGCCGGCTACAGCGTAGAGGACATCACAAGCTTCGAAACTCTCAAGAACATTGCTGATGACATCCAGGCAAGAAAAGATGAGATCGGCGTTAAGGGTGCCTTCACATCCGCAGGTATGGATGGCTCCTCCGACTGGAGATTTAAGACACATCTGGCAAACCTTCCGATCTACTACGAGTATCAGGCAGACGGAATCGACTCAACCAAGGAGATCAAGGGAACCTACCTTGACAACTACAAGAATGTATTTGATCTGTACATCACAGATTCCACATGTGATCCGACAGAGCTCTCCACCAAGACAGGTGATGACTCCAGAAACGAGTTCCTGGCAGGCGAGGCTGTATTCTTCCAGAATGGTACATGGGAGTACGCAAATCTGTCCGGAACATTCGGTGATGATGAACTGGCTATGATCCCGATCTACTTCGGAGTTGATGATGAGAACCAGGGCCTTTGCACAGGCGGTGAGAATTACTGGTGCGTAAATGCTGAAGCTTCTGAGGAAGATATTCAGGCAACACTTGATTTCATCAACTGGGTCGTTACATCTGAAGAAGGCACGACCATGATGGCTGAGCAGATCGGCGTTATCCCGTTCAAGGATGCTGTTGAGTCCGCAAACCTCTTCGTTAAGAACGACGCTGAGCTTGTAGCGGCTGGAAAGACTCCGGTTGCATGGACATTCACGACCATGCCGTCCGAAGAGTGGAAGAACGGTGTAGGTTCCGCCCTGACAGCTTACGCGGCAGGCGCCGGAGACTGGGACGCAGTTGTTTCTGCATTCGTAGACGGATGGGCTTCTGAAGCAGCTATGGCTGAATAATCTGTCTGAAAGTTATTAAGGAGCTGTCGCATTAAGCAAAAGACCAGTCTTTATATGAAAAAACGACTGTAAAGCGCTTAAAGCGGCAGCTCCGTTTTTTTACCCGGACGGTTGTTCCTGGTAAATGGAAAGGGGAAACAATGGTAGGAAAGACCTTAAAAAAATATTGGCCGATCTTTGTTCTGCCGACATTTTTATCATTTCTGATCGGATTTCTGTGGCCGTTCGTCTGGGGAATCTATCTGTCTTTCTGCAAGTTCACGACGGTTAAAAATGTTCAGTTCGTCGGCCTGTCCAATTATGCGAAGGTGCTTGCTGATTCTACTTTCTCCGGCGCTTTCTGGAGAACGATCCTGTTCGCGTTTACTTCCAGTATCCTGATCAACGTGCTGGCATTTATCGTCGCGCTCGCTCTCACGAAAGGGATCCGCGGGACAAAGGTGTTCAGGACAGTATTCTTCATGCCGAACCTGATCGGTGGTATCGTTCTTGGTTACATCTGGCAGACGATCCTGAACGGACTTCTGATGAAGTTCGGACAGCCGCTCCTGAGCCTTTCGGCGCGAAACGGGTTTATCGGCATGCTGATCCTTCTCTGCTGGCAGCAGATCGGGTACATGATGATCATTTATATTGCCGGTCTGAGCAATGTATCCACTGATCTGATCGAGGCGGCGCAGATCGACGGGGCAAGCAGTATGCAGACCCTGTTCCGCATCAAGATTCCCATGATCATGTCTTCCATCACGATCTGCACATTCCTTACACTGACCAACGGTTTCAAGATGTTTGACCAGAACCTGTCACTGACTGGCGGTGAGCCTGCCAAGGCATCGCAGCTTCTCGCGCTGAACATTTATGAGACTTACTACGCGAGGAGCGGACCGCAGTGGAAGGGCATCGGCCAGGCGAAGGCCGTGATCTTCTTCCTGATCGTGGTCGTGATCTCATTGATCCAGCTGCGCGCGACAAGCTCAAAGGAGGTGCAGGCATAATGGTTGAAAAGAAGCAGAGAACCAGTACGATCCTGACGGTCGTCTTCTCCATCATCAGCCTGATCTGGGTCTATCCGGTGTTCATCATCCTGATCAATTCACTGAAGGATAACCGCTCCATTACGACGAGCGATGTATTCAGGCTTCCGACGGGCGAGAGCTTTGCGAAGTTCGCGAATTACATAGAATCCGTTACGCAGATGGGTTTCCTGAAATCTTTCTGGTACAGCGTTGTGATCTCTGTGACTTCCGTTCTTCTGATCATGGTATGCTGCTCCATGGCGGCATGGTTCATCGTGCGGGTCAATGATACTTTCTCAAAAATTTTCTATTATCTGTGCATCTTCAGTATGGTCGTTCCGTTCCAGATGGTCATGTTCACGCTGGCGACAACAGCAGACCGTCTGAAACTGAATACGCCTTATAACATCTGCATCATCTACCTCGGGTTCGGAGCGGGACTGGCCGTGTTCATGTTTACCGGCTTTGTAAAGTCCATCCCTCTGGAGATAGAGGAAGCGGCCATGATCGACGGATGCTCACCGCTGCAGACATATTATCATGTGCTGATCCCGATCCTGAAGCCGACCATCATTTCCACGGCGATCCTTGAAACCATGTGGGTGTGGAATGACTATCTGCTTCCGACGCTGGTCCTCGATATCAAAAAGTACCGTACCATCCCGATGGCGATCCAGTATTTCCGGGGAAGCTACGGTTCTGTCAACATGGGAGCGATGATGGCCAGTATCATGATCGATGTTATTCCGATCATCATACTGTACCTGTTCTGCCAGAAATACATTATTGAAGGTGTTGTGGCAGGCGCTGTTAAAGGCTGATCAGAAGGATCAGCGGTCTGACATAACATATCAGAGAAGAAAGGAAGAGGAGGAGATACATGAGAAAAAGCGGAATTCTGATGCCTGTATCAAGCCTTCCTTCTCCCTGCGGGATCGGATGCTTTTCAGAAGAGGCATATCGGTTTGCCGACAGACTGAAAGAGGCGGGACAGGCCTACTGGCAGATCCTGCCCCTGGGTCCGACCGGTTACGGGGATTCTCCCTACCAGGCTTTTTCGGCATTCGCGGGAAATCCCTATTTTATCGACCTGGACCAGCTTTGCCGCGACGGTCTTCTGAAAGCGGAGGAGTATAAAGACACAGATTTCGGTTCAGATCCTGAGAGAACCGATTACGGGAAACTGTATGGCAGCAGGATGGATATCCTGAGAAAAGCGTATGAGAGAGCGGAGCTTTCCGGCAACCGGAAATATGAAGATTTCTGCAGCAGCCAGAAAGACTGGCTGGATGACTACGCCCTGTACATGACCCTGAAAGGGAAGTACGGACAGAAGAGCTGGAATGAATGGGAAACCGGCGCCCGTATGCGTGAAGACGCTTTGCTCAGGGACTTCACTGAGAAATACGCGGATGAGATATCCTTTTATAAATTCCTCCAGTACGAATTCATGCAGCAGTGGATACAGCTGCGCTCCTATGTGAACGGGCTGGGGATCCGCATCATCGGCGATATTCCGATCTACGTCGCTTTTGACAGTGCCGACAGCTGGGCCGAGAGCGAACTGTTCCAGTTTGATGAGAACAGGATCCCGGTCGAGGTGGCCGGGTGCCCGCCGGATGCATTTGCCGCGGACGGCCAGCTCTGGGGAAACCCGCTGTATGACTGGGAATATCATGAGCGCACTGGGTACGCCTGGTGGATCCGGCGTCTGGAGCGGTGCTTTGAGCTGTATGATGTCGTCCGGGTAGACCATTTCCGCGGTTTCGATGAATACTTTTCCATACCCTACGGAGCCAAAACAGCAGCCGGAGGAAGATGGAGAAAAGGACCGGGCATGCAGCTGTTTGACGCGCTGCGGGAGCATTTCGGGTCTGTGTCCATCATAGCCGAGGATCTGGGATATCTGACACAGAGCGTTATGGAGCTCGTGCAGCAAAGCGGATACCCGGGCATGAAAGTCATGGAGTTCGCTTTCGATTCGAGGGAGGCAGGAGATTACATGCCGTATAATTACCCGCATAACTGTGTGGTATATACCGGCACGCATGATAACCAGACCCTGTATGCCTGGTACGATGAACTCGCGGACGCTGACAGGGAGTACCTGGATGAATATCTTCAGCTCCGTGGAAAGAGCAGAGAAGAGATCGTGTGGTCTGTGATCCGGCTCACGCTCTCGACTGTTGCCGATACTGCCATCATCCCGATGCAGGATTACCTGTGCCTCGGAGAAGAGGCAAGGATGAACAAGCCTTCGACGATGGGCGGGAACTGGCAGTGGAGAATGAAAAAAGACGCCTTTGACAAGGCACTTGCGGAGAAGATCCGCAGGATAACCAAACTGTACGGAAGATAGGGCTTCAGCCCGGCGGCGCAGTATATCGGCCTGTCCGATGTCCTGCGCCTGTTTTTGATTTTAATCCTGTTTACTTTTTGAAACGCAGTTGCTATAATGTGACACGATGCCGGCAGAGCATTCCGCCTTTTGCGCGGTATACACTGGCGACAAATGAGCCATGGCTTGAGAAAGGATGGATCATGGAACAGATAACGATCCGGGAGATTGCAAAACTATGCGGCGTTGGCGTGAGTACGGTATCCAGAGCAATCAATAATCACCCGGATATTAATGAAGAAACGAAGACAAAGATTCTTGAAACGATCCGCAGGTACAATTATGTGCCGAATAACAGCGCAAGAAACTTAAAGCGCTCGGAGTCCAGAATGATCGCCGTGCTGGTCAAGGGGATCAGCAATCCGTTCTTCGGAACGATCATCCAGACCCTTGAGAGGGAGATCGTGCATGACAGATACATTTTCTTACTGCAGCAGGTCGAGGATTCAGAAGACGAAGTGGAAGTTGCCATTCAGCTGGAGAAGGAAAAACGCCTGAAGGGGATCATCTTTCTTGGAGGCATGGTCACGCATTCGAAGGATTCTCTGGAGAGGCTGACAGTGCCTTATGTGATCAGTACGGTCAACATGGAGCTGCCCCAGGACCAGGAGAGTGGTGCCGTCGTATCCATTGACGATGAGGAGGAGAGCTGCCGCCTGGTGAGCCGCCTCTGTGAGATGGGGCACCGCAGGATCGCCATTCTCACAGCACCGGAAAGTGACATGAGCATCGGACGAAGCCGCCTGAACGGATACAGGAGGGCGCTGAAGGATCATGGCATTGAGAGCAGTGAAGAGCTGATCATCCATATGAAAAGGGATGAGGTTTCTTACACTCTGGACTGCGGTTATGAGATGGCCAGGGAACTTCTTGAACGCATGCAGGGCAAAACCCTGCCGGACTGCGTTTACGGGGTATCTGACACACTTGCGATCGGTGCCTGTAAGGCGCTGTTTGACGCAGGATACAGAGTGCCGGAAGATATCAGCGTTGCCGGCTTTGACGGACTTGATATTGCGGAGTATTATCATCCGGACATTATGACAGTCTGCCAGCCGCGGGAGCAGATGGCTGAAGAGACTGTCCGCATCCTGCTTCGGATGATCCGCGGAAAAACAGTAAACAGAAGAGTGATATTCAAGGCGCAGATCCGGGACGGCGCCTCGGTCAGAAAGATACAGCAGGAAGACGAATGAACATTGTCGAAGCCAAAAAGCTTATATTTGATTATATAAAAACCGGTGAGGATGAGAAGACGGTAGAGAAGTACCGCGCGATCGACGGCGTTGACCTGGATGTAAAGGCAGGCGATTTTATCGCTGTGCTGGGTCATAACGGGTCAGGAAAATCCACGCTGGCAAAACATCTGAACGCGATCCTGGTGCCCACAGAGGGAACTGTCATCGTTGACGGGAAGGATACACGGGATGATTCCAAGGTCTGGGAGATCCGGCAGAGCGCGGGCATGGTGTTCCAGAACCCGGATAACCAGATCATTGGTACCGTTGTTGATGAGGATGTTGCCTTCGGCCCCGAGAACATGGGAGTCCCGCAGGAGGAACTCTGGAAGAGAGTAGAAGACAGCCTGAAGGCTGTGGGTATGTGGGAGTATAAGGATCATTCTCCCAACCGGCTCTCCGGCGGACAGAAGCAGAGAGTCGCCATCGCCGGTGTCGTTGCCATGAAGCCGAAATGCATCATCCTGGATGAACCCACTGCTATGCTGGACCCGAACGGCCGTGCAGAGGTGATATCGACGGTCCGGGAACTGAACCAGAAAGCCGGCGTGACGATCATACTGATCACGCATTACATGGAGGAAGTGATCCGGGCGGATAAGGTGTTCGTCATGGATAACGGAAAGATCGTGATGCAGGGGACACCGCGGGAGATCTTTTCACAGGTAGAGCGGCTGAAACAGCTGAGGCTGGATGTGCCCCAGGTCACGCTTCTTGCGCACAGGCTCCGGGAAAAGGGCCTGGACCTTCCCGAGGGCATTCTTACGATCGGCGAACTGACAGAGGAACTGGAAAAACTTAAGAAACGGGGAGACCGGAACTAGATCATGGGAATGAAAATTGATCATCTGTATTATACATACAGTGAAGGAACTGCATTTGAAAAGCATGCTCTGAAGGATATCTGCCTTGATATTCCTGACGGACAGTTCATCGGGATGATAGGGCATACCGGTTCCGGAAAATCCACGCTCATACAGCATCTGAACGGATTGCTGAAGGCGACAAAGGGGACTGTGTATTATAACGGCGAGAACATCTATGCTGACGGCTACAGCATGAAAAAGCTGCGCAGCCAGGTGGGACTGGTGTTCCAGTACCCGGAGCATCAGCTTTTTGAAGTGGATGTGCTCTCGGACGTGCAGTTCGGGCCGAAGAACCTGGGACTGAGCCAGGAGGAGATCGAGGAGAGAGGCGCGTGGGCACTGGAAATGGTGGGCCTGGGGAAGAAATATTATTCCAAGTCGCCGTTCGAGCTGTCCGGAGGGCAGAAGAGGCGCGTGGCCATTGCCGGCATTCTTGCCATGCATCCGAAGATCCTTGTCCTTGACGAACCAACAGCAGGCCTGGACCCGAAGGGCCGCGATGAGATCCTGGGAGTTGTTGCTGAACTTCACAGGAAGGAGAAGATCACGGTCATTCTCGTATCCCACAGTATGGAAGATGTGGCAAACTACGTGGACAGGATCATTGTCATGGATCACGGAACGGTCCGGTTTGATGATGCTCCTGCGAAGGTCTTTTCACATTACAGAGAACTGGAGGAGATCGGCCTTGCCGCTCCGCAGGTGACTTATGTGATGCAGGCGCTCAGGGAGAAGGGATGGGATGTTGATACGTCAGCAACTACGATCACAGAAGCGTCAGATGCCATTCTGAAAGCATTGGGAGAACAGAAATAAAAGCACAGAGGAAATAGCATGTTAAAAGACATTACACTGGGCCAGTATTATCCCGGGGAATCCATCATCCATAAACTGGACCCGAGGGTGAAGCTTCTCGGCACCATCATTTTTATCATATCGCTGTTCGCCTTCGGCTCCATCGGCGGGTATGTGATCGCGACGATCTTTCTGTTTTCCGTGATCCGCCTGTCCGGGGTCCCGCTGAAATTCATGACGAAGGGTCTGAAAGCGATCTTTATCCTGATGCTGATCACGGTCATGTTCAATCTGTTCCTGACGCCGGGGGAAGCGCTGGTTCATATCTGGAAACTGACAATTACAAAGGAAGGTCTCCGTACGGCTCTGCACATGGCCGTCCGACTGATCTACCTTGTGATGGGAAGCTCTGTGATGACGCTGACGACCACGCCGAACGATCTGACAGACGGCATGGAAAAGGGACTTCGTTTTCTGAAGAAAGTCCATGTTCCTGTTCATGAGATCGCAATGATGATGTCGATCGCTCTGCGGTTCATTCCGATCCTGATGGAGGAGACGGACAAGATCATGAAAGCGCAGCAGGCCAGAGGAGCGGATTTTGAGAGCGGCAACCTGATACAGAAGGCAAAATCACTGATTCCTATTCTTGTACCGCTGTTCATATCGGCTTTCCGCAGGGCAAATGACCTTGCAATGGCCATGGAGGCCCGCGGGTACCACGGCGGGGAAGGAAGAACGAAGCTTCACCCGCTCGTTTATAAGAAGATCGATTATACGGCTTATATTATCCTGGTCCTTTACCTGATCGCCATGTTCCTTGCCGGAAGATTCATACGGATCTCACTTTGGTAAAAAGCAGATGAAACGAGTTAAGCTTGTGGTCGCCTATGACGGCACCAATTACTGCGGCTGGCAGGTGCAGCCCAACGGAAATACCATTCAGGCGGAACTTACGGCAGCACTGGAACAGCTGCTGCGGCACAGGGTATCGCTCATCGGCGCAAGCCGCACGGATTCGGGAGTGCACGCCCGCGGCAACGTGTGCGTATTTGATACAACGGTACGTATGCCGGCCGAAAAGATGTCCTACGCGCTCAACACATATCTGCCGCCGGACATCCGGATACAGGATTCCTGCGAAGTCCCGCTGACATTCCATCCCCGGTTCTGCCGCACAGTCAAAACCTATGAATACCGGATCCTGAACAGGCGTTTCGCGGACCCGTGCCAGAGGCTTTATTCTTATTTCTGCTACAGGCCTCTGAATGTGGAAGCGATGCGGGAGGCAGCCGGATACCTTACAGGGACTCATGACTTCACGAGTTTCTGCACGCACAAGCCGGATGTTACCGATCATGTGCGTACGATCATGGATTTCAGCATTCTTGAGGAGGATGGCCTGATCACACTGCGCATCACCGGAAACGGATTTCTCTACAACATGGTCCGCATCATCGCCGGAACGCTCATCCGCGTAGGTATAGGCGATTTTGAGCCATCCTATGTAAAGGAAGCGCTCGAAGCAAGAGACCGTGAAATGGCCGGCGAAACAGCCAGGCCGGAGGGGCTGACACTGATCCGGATCGAGTATCCGGACGGATACGGATCTCCTGATCCCGGCAGCCGGGAAGCATGGGGCGAAACGTAAACTGAGCTCTTGCTTTTTGAAATTACACATGCTATAATACCGCTGTTTGAGTCTGGCAGGGCAATCTGCCCTCAAAACTTAACTGCAGGGACTTGCAGGGATCGTCCGGGATATCTTGCCGCGGTAACACTTGAGCGCATTGGCCGGAAATGGACGGCAGAGCCGTAAGCAGTTCACAATTATATCGGAAGAGGTGGAAATTATGAAGGAAGGAATTCATCCCAAGTACTATCAGGCAACCGTAACCTGTAACTGTGGAAACACATTCGTAACAGGCTCAACCAGAAAAGAGATTCATGTCGAAGTTTGCTCCAAGTGCCATTCTTTCTACACCGGTCAGGTTAAAGCAGCTCAGGCACGCGGTCGTATTGAAAAATTCAATCGCAAATATGGTCTTACACAAAACTGAAAGACAGTACGGACATGTACGGAGAGATAAGGTTGAGGTTGAAAAATCTCAGCCTTTTTTCAGATGAAAGAAGATTGATAAAATGAAGTATTCTAATATTGGCGGACAGGCTGTCATGGAAGGTGTCATGATGCGAAACGGCGAGAAATATGCCGTGGCAGTGAGGACTGCTGACGGAAATATAGTCGTCCGGCAGAAAACCTATAAAAGCCTGATACCGGCAAAAGTCCAGAAGATGCCGATCATCCGCGGCGCGTTCAACTTCGTTGATTCGCTGGTTCTCGGAATGTCTTCCCTGATGTTCTCAGCCGAGTTTTTCGCTGAGGAATCCCCGGAGGAACTGGAGGAGCGCCTGCAGGAAGAGAAGAAGAAGGCAGAGAAGAAAGCAGACCGGCTCCGCAGATCCGGCAGAAACGCAGAAGCGGATAAGGTCATTGAAACATATGAAAAAGATGCCGCGAAGGAAAGAGAGGATGCGGCCAGGAAAGCAGCTCCTGAGACACCCGTGGATGAGAAGAAGGACAGCAACGGACTTCTGATGGGGCTTACAGTCGCGTTTTCACTGGTCATGTCGATCGGACTGTTCATGCTGCTTCCCTATTTTCTCTCAAGGGGACTGCGTATGATCACAAAGTCGGAGGCACTGATCTCTACGGCGGAAGCGTGCCTGCGCATGCTCATCTTTTTCGGATACCTGTTCCTGATCTCCAGAATGAAGGATATCCAGAGGACATTCATGTATCATGGCGCAGAGCATAAATGCATTAACTGCATTGAGCACGGACTTGAGCTGAACGTTGCGAATGTCCGCAGAAGCTCACGCGAGCATAAGCGCTGCGGCACGAGTTTTCTTCTTTATGTCATGGTCGTGAGCGTGATCTTCTTCATGTTCATACGTGTGAGCTCACCGGTCCTGCGGATCGTGATCCGTCTGCTGCTGATGCCCGTGATCGCAGGCGTTGCCTATGAATTCATCCGCCTTGCCGGCAGATATGACAATGCCTTTGTCAATATCATGAGCAAGCCCGGAATGCTTCTTCAGCATATGACAACGCGCGAACCGGACGACTCGCAGATCGAGGTGGGCATGGCCTCCGTGGAAGCGGTTTTTAACTGGAAAAAGTATCTGAATGAGAATTTTGGCGCGTCTTATGATCTTTCGGACGAGCCCGCGGATGCGCCCGAGGGCGGTTCCCAGAGGTGTGACATGCCCTGCGGGAGGGCAGCCGGTTCATGAATTATGAGGAAGCGCTGCGCGAAGGCATCCGGCTTTTACGCGCGCATGAGGTTCCTGACGCCGCAACGGACGCGCATCTTCTCATAGAGCATGTCTCAGGCCTTGACCGTACAGGTTATTTTCTTCACAGCAGGGATGAGATGCCGGCCGGAAAACAGAAGGAATATTTCCGGCTGATCGCGGAGAGAGGAAAACGGATCCCGCTGCAGCACCTGACAGGCGTGCAGGAATTCTGCGGCCTGGAGTTTGTCGTCTCGCCGGCTGTGCTGATACCGAGACAGGAAACAGAACTTCTCGTACTGAGAGCATGCGGTCTGCTTGAGAACAGAGAGAAAGCACGCGTTCTTGACCTCTGTACCGGATCCGGATGTATTGCGGTCAGTATTGCGCATCTGCTGCGCGGAAGAATACCGGAGATCCGCATGACAGCGTCTGATATCTCGGCAGAGGCTCTTGCCGTGGCCGGGGAAAATGCGCGGAGAAACGGTACAGATATTACATTTGTCCAAAGTGATCTGTTTGAAAACATCGAAGACGGATTTGACCTGATCGTATCAAATCCGCCCTATATAAAAAGCAGCGTTATCCCGTCGCTGATGCCTGAGGTCCGTGAGCATGATCCGGCAGCAGCGCTCGATGGCGGAGAAGACGGCCTGTATTTCTACCGGGAGATATCGCGCCGCGCTCCCCGGCATTTAAGCGCAGGCGGGTGGCTTATGTTTGAGATCGGATTTGATCAGGCTGCTGAGGTATCACTTCTGATGGAGAAGTCCGGTTTTAAGGATATTACGGTGCGGAAAGATCTGTCGGGTCTTGACCGCATTGTGGAAGGAAGGATTTATGTTTGAAACACTGGAGGATGTACTGGTACGCAGGGAGGAAATCCTGCTGATGCTGGGAGAACCTTCCACTGCCGCAGATTCGCAGAAATACCAGAGCCTCATGAAGGAACTGAGTGAGATCACGCCTGTGGCGGATGCATATAAAAAGTACAAAAACTGCCAGCAGACGATTGCTGACAGTCTTTCTATGCTTGAGGAAGAAACCGATCCGGACATGAGGGAGATGCTCAGGGATGAACTCGCTGAGGCAAGAGATGATCTTCCGAAGCTGGAACAGGAGATCCGGCTTCTGCTGCTCCCGAAGGATCCGAATGATGATAAGAATGTCATAGTTGAGATACGTGCCGGCGCCGGCGGAGACGAAGCAGCCCTGTTTGCTGCAGAGATCTACCGTATGTATGTTCATTATGCTGAGGGGCGGCGATGGAAGGTCGAAACCATGGACGCTGAAGAAATCGGGATCGGCGGCATGAAATTCGTCAGCTTTATGATATCCGGCAAGGGAGCCTGGTCCGCACTCAAGTATGAATCCGGCGTGCATCGGGTACAGCGAGTGCCCGAAACAGAATCAGGCGGCCGGATCCATACCTCGACCATTACGGTCGCCATTATGCCGGAGGCAGAGGAAGTAGACGTTCAGATCGACATGAAGGACTGCCGCTTTGATGTGTTCCGGGCATCCGGAAACGGCGGACAGTGCGTCAACACTACGGATTCCGCTGTTCGTCTGACCCATATTCCCACGGGAATCGTGATCTCCTGCCAGGATGAAAAATCACAGCTCAAAAACAAGGATAAGGCGCTGAAGGTCCTGCGGGCAAAGCTTTATGCGCTTGAAATGATGAAAGCGCACGAGGCGCAGGCGGAAGAAAGACGAAGCCAGATCGGTACCGGTGACCGTTCCGAAAAGATCAGGACGTACAACTTCCCGCAGGGAAGAGTGACAGATCACCGAATCGGACTGACTCTATATAAGCTTGATAAGATCCTGAACGGCGACATCCAGGAAATCATAGATGCCTGCACAGCCGCAGATCAGGCTGCAAGACTTGCGAGGATTCAGGAGGCCGGCTGATGAACATGCAATTTAAGGATCTGTGCCTTGCCGACAGGGACAGGATCGATGAATTCTATAAACGCGGAGAATCGCGAAGCTGCGACGACTGCTTTGCAAACCTGTATCTCTGGAGAAGGACATATCCGGTAGAGTACCTCATAAAGGATGATGTACTGTTCGTCAGGTCAAAGGGAAGACGTAGATCCTGGCGTTTCCCGCAGGGGGATCCGGACAAGCTTGCGCCCGCGCTTGAAGAGATGATCAGCTGCAGCCACAGTATGGGAACGGATTTCCGCATGCTCGTCGTAACACCGGAGCAGTTTGCCCGGATGGAAGAAGCCTTCCCGGGCAGATTCAGGATATCCTACCAGAGAGATCTGGCTGATTATGTGTACGAACGGGAAAAGCTTGCTTCCCTTGCCGGTAAGAAATATCACGGTAAGAAGAACCATGTGAATAAGTTCGTGCGCACGTATCCTGACTGGAAATACGAACCGATCACAGATGAAAACGTGGAGGACTGCTTCCAGATGGCCATGGAATGGCGCAGGGAAGAAGGCATAAGTGATGAGAAGATCGATCCCGAGCTGGAGGAGGTCCGGTCAGAACTGGCGGTTTCTCTGAATGCGCTGCGTCTTTTAAAGGAGCTGCATCTGACAGGAGGATGCCTGCGCGTAAACGGAAAAGTATGCGCATTTACGATCGGTGAGCCCTTAAGCAGCGACACCTATGTTGTTCATATCGAGAAGGCTCTTCCTGAGATCGAAGGCGCCTATACCATGATCAACCAGCAGTTCGTTCAGAACGAGATGGATGGGTTTACCTATGTAAACAGAGAAGATGACACGGGAGATGAAGGTCTTAGGACTGCGAAGCTGTCCTACCGGCCGGTCATGATGACTGAAAAGGGAATCGTTACGCTCAGGTAAGAGACGGCGATCATGTTGAGAGGATATATCTATGAGCAGATCTTGGGAAGCAAATGTCAGAAAAGTTGTTCCGTATGTTCCGGGTGAGCAGCCGAAGCTGCCAAATCTGGTCAAGCTCAATACGAATGAGAACCCCTATCCGCCTTCACCTGCGGTCAGGAAGGTACTGGAGGAGATGAACACAGATGATCTGCGTCTGTATCCGGATCCGGCGGCGGACGCCCTCGTGGACGCGTTTGCTGAAGTTTACGGCCTTGAAAAGGACCAGGTGTTTACCGGCGTGGGATCGGATGATGTTCTGGCAATGAGCTTTCTGACATTCTTTAACAGCGATCAGCCGATCCTGTTCCCGGACATCACATATTCTTTTTATGATGTATGGGCAGATCTTTTCCGCATCCCGTATAAGCAGATCCCGCTGGATGAGAATTTTGTGATTCGTCCGGAGGATTACACGATCAGGAACGGAGGTGTGATCTTCCCGAATCCGAATGCGCCGACAGGCGTTCTTCTCGGAAGAGAACAGGTCCGCTCCATCATCGAGGCAAACCCGGATGTGGTCGTCATCGTAGATGAAGCCTACATAGATTTCGGCGGGGAGAGCGTGATCGATATGATCGGCACGTACGACAATCTTCTTGTTGTCCAGACCCTCTCCAAGTCCAGATCCCTGGCCGGTATGCGCATCGGCGCAGCCTTCGGAAACGCGAAACTGATTGCGTACCTGAATGACGTAAAGTATTCCTTTAATTCCTATACGATGAACCGGACGGCGATTGCTGCCGGTCGTGCGGCTGTTCTCGATACGGATTATTTCCGCGAGACTGTGGAAAAGGTGATCAATACAAGGGAATGGACGAAAGAGAGGCTCAGAGAGCTTGGCTTTGAATTCGGCGATTCGATGGCTAATTTCATTTTCGCCCGGCATAAGAGCGTACCCGCGGAAGAACTGTTCGCGGAGCTTCGCAAAGCAGGCATCATAGTCAGGTATTTTAAGAAACCGCGAATCGACCAGTACCTGCGCATATCGATCGGAACAGATGAGCAGATGCAGAGACTGATCGGTTTTCTGAAGGAGTATCTTGCATGACAAATACATTAGCACAGTGGTTTGCACAGAATCTGGGAGGTGTGATCAGCCCGCACGCCATCATCTTCCTTGTATCGATGATCCCCATTCTTGAACTGAGGGGAGGGCTGATCGTCGGCTCGCTTCTCCATGTTCCCATGTGGGAGGCGATTCCCGTCTGTATCATCGGGAACATAATCCCGGTACCGTTCATCCTGCTTCTGATCACAAAGATATTTTCCCTGCTGCGAAAGACAAAGCTGCTGCGGCCGATCGTTGACAAACTTGAGAAACGCGCCATGTCAAAGAGCGATACCATTGCCCGGTATGAGTTCTGGGGACTGATGATGTTCGTCGGCATTCCGCTTCCGGGAACAGGCGCCTGGACAGGATCGCTGATCGCGGCTCTGCTTAGCATTAAAAACAAAAAGGCAGTCCCGGCTATCCTTCTGGGACTTGTCATGGCAACCGTGATCATCTGCGTGATCTTCTATGGAATTCTGGGACAGGTCTGGTGACATATGAGTTCTTATGAAAGTTTTGCTTCCGTCTATGATCTGCTGATGGACAATGTCCCCTACGACGAATGGTTTTCATATCTCAGGAGCCTGCTTGAGAAAGACGGCATCCGCGATGGCCTTGTCCTTGAACTCGGCTGCGGTACAGGGCAGATGACAGAGCGGCTTGCAGCCGCCGGCTATGATATGATCGGCGTGGATTCCTCATCCGACATGCTTGACGCAGCGCAGGAGAAGAAAGCCGCAAGCGGACTGGATATCCTGTATCTGCTACAGGATATGAGGGAATTCGAACTGTACGGAACCGTCCGCGCTGTCGTCAGCATATGTGATTCCATGAACTATATTACGAGCGAGGAAGATCTGCTGAAGGTATTCCGCCTTGTAAACAATTATCTGGATCCGGGCGGCCTGTTCATATTTGACATGAATACGGCGCATACATACAGAGATGTGGAAGGCAGCAATGTGTTTGCCGAGAACAGGGAAGAATGCTCATTTATCTGGGAAAACACATGGTATGAGGAGGAAAAGATCAACGAATTTGATCTCACCCTCTTCTTAAAGACCGAAGACGGCCTGTACAAAAAGTACTGTGAGTCTCATTTCCAGAAAGCATATGAGATCCCCCGTGTCAGAGAGCTGCTCAGGGAAGCAGGACTGATACCTGTTGCTGTGTACGAAGCATGCACGGAGAAAGAGCCGGATGAGCAGAGCGAGAGAGTGTATTTCATAGCCCGGGAGTCCGGAAAGTAAATGGGGGTATATTCCACCGCAGGCACGTTCCCGCTGCCTTCGTCACGCAGCGGCACTAAATATATTACTATTTGTTGACTTTTTTGTTAAATATTGTTATACTTCGGCTAAGGGGGCGTTCTGGGGATAGAATGCCCTTTTGTCTTTTTAAGGAGATTTCAGGATGGGGAAGTATACAAAGGATGATATTTTCAGGATGATCCGGGATGAGGATGTGGAGTTTATCCGCCTTCAGTTTACGGATATTTTCGGCGTGCTGAAAAACCTGGCGATCACAACGAGCCAGCTTGAGAAGGCGCTGAATAACCGCATCATGTTTGACGGTTCCGCAATCGACGGTTTTGTGGGAATCGAGGAATCGGACCTGTATTTGCATCCGGATCTTGATACATTTACTATTTTCCCCTGGCGTCCGCAGAAAGGGAAGGTCGCCCGTTTCATCTGTGATATCTATTATCCGGACGGACGGCCGTTTGACGGAGATTCCAGGGCGGTCCTGAAGCGGGTGCTCGCGCAGGCAGCATCTGAAGGCTGCAGGTTCCTGATCGGTCCTGAATGTGAATTCTTCCTTTTCCATCTGGATGATAATGGAATTCCAACGACTCTGACACATGAGCAGGCCGGCTATTTTGATGTGAGCCCGATGGATCTGGGCGAGAATGCCCGCCGTGACATTGACCTGACCATGGAGGAGATGGGCTACAGGGTCGATGGATCGCATCATGAATACGCAGCCGCTCAGCATGAGATCGACCTTCATTACAGTGAGGCCCTGGAAGCGGCGGATACGATTGAAACATTCCGCCTTGCCGCAAGAACGATCGCGAGGCGGCACGGACTGCACGCGACCTTCATGCCGAAGCCGTGCAGCGGAGTACACGGATCAGGCATGCATATCAATATATCCATGCTCAAAAATGGCATCAATGTGTTCTCGGATGAGAACAATCCGAACGGACTCAGCCGTGAAGCACTGTACTTTATCGGCGGCCTGATGGAGCATATCCCGGGAATGACGGCTATTCTGAATCCCCTGGTCAATTCATACAAGAGACTGATCACCGGTTACGAGGCACCCCGGTATAACGCCTGGTCCTCAACGAACCGGAGCATGCTTGTCAGAGTCCCTGCTCTTCGCGGTTTTAATACAAGGATCGAACTCAGGAGTCCGGACTCGGCGGCAAATCCCTACCTGACACTTGCGCTGTGCATTGCGGCCGGAATGGACGGTATCAGAAGAGAGATCATGCCTCCCGCGAGTGTGGAGAAAAGCATCAGCGACATGACAGAGGAAGAGATAGCGGGGAGAGGTATTGCCAGTCTTCCAGCCAGTCTTGGGGAAGCTCTTGCGCGTATGCGTGAAGACTCCTTTACAGCTGGGGTCATCGGAGAACATATCAGGAAACACTTCCTCAGCGCAAAAAGCGCTGAATGGAATGAATTCATACAGCAGGTCACAGATTGGGAACTTAAAAACTACCTCTCCAGATTCTGATCATGATGTTTTGCGATTGCGGCCGGTGCGGCTGCATGCCCGGGAATATCGGAGGGTAGAATGACAAATGTGGTCGTTGTGTTTCCGAAGCGGGAGAACGCGGAACGGATCCGGGCTATCCTGCAGAGAAACGGATACATAGTGCGCAGGATCTGCCTGAGCGGGACGGCAGCCCTGCAGGAGGCTGATCTTCTCGGAGAAGGTATAGTCGTCTGCGGCTGCCGCCTCCCGGATATGAATTATGATCAGCTGAAGGAAAGACTTCCGGAACTGTTCGACATGCTTCTGATCGCATCGGAATCTGCCGTTCCGGAAGGCCCCGCAGCCGGTATCTCATGGGCTGTGATGCCGCTGCGGATCAGAGAGATGCTCTCGCTTCTTGATGAGATAGCGGAGAAGCAGGCAGCAAGACGCAGGAGCAGAAAGCTTCCGCCGAAACGTTCCGGCAAAGCCCAGGAGATGATCGACAGGGCTAAACGGGGCCTTATGAAAAAAAACAGGATGACGGAAGAAGAAGCCCACAGGTACCTTCAGAAAACAAGTATGGACAGCGGTACGGGCCTCACGGAAACAGCGCAGATGATCCTCCGGCTGATAGGCGAAGACCCTGACTGACAGGCGAAGGCTTTCCGGAGAGAAAGAGAAATGAGGGAATGCAATGCGGTTTACAAAAATGCATGGAATCGGGAATGACTACATTTATGTTAACTGTTTTAAAGAGACAGTAACTGATCCTGAGGCGCTGTCCATACAGATGAGCGACAGGCACTTTGGCGTCGGCTCAGACGGGCTGATCCTGATCAAACCCTCGGATAAAGCAGATTTCTGCATGGAGATCTACAATGCGGACGGTTCAAGGGCAAAGATGTGCGGAAACGGGATCCGCTGCGTAGCGAAGTATGTGTATGACTACGGTCTTACAGATAAAACACAGATCACGATCGATACCGACAGCGGAATCAAGACGCTCGACCTGACTGTCGAAAACGGCAAGGTCAGCCTCGTGCGTGTTGACATGGGAGCCCCGAGGTTTGAGGCTGAACTGGTTCCCGTGATCGCGGACAGCGCGACAGTGATCAACCAGAGGAAGAGGATCGGGGATTCGGAATATGATATTACATGCCTGTCCACCGGAAGCGCCCACTGTGTTGTTCCGGTAGAAGACCCGGATGCCCTGGACCTTGAAAAGATCGGGCCGGTCTTTGAGAATCACCCCATGTTCCCGATGCGGATCAACACGGAGTTTATTCGTGTTCTTGACAGGAAGACGGTAAAAATGCGTGTCTGGGAGCGGGGATCGGGAGAGACTCTTGCATGCGGAACAGGAGCAAGCGCCGTAGCGGCGGCCTGCGCGATCAACGGATGGACGGAAGATGAAGTTACAGTTATTCTCAGAGGAGGAAAGCTTCATATCTTCTGGGACAGAGAAAAAAATACGATTATCATGACCGGGCCGGCTGAGACAGTATTTGACGGAGAATGGGATACCGGCAGAAACCACTGA
>CADCOP010000365.1 GCA_902803065.1 uncultured Lachnospiraceae bacterium
CCGCGATCGACTATTCGAAATGCCAGAACTGCGGAAAATGCGCAGAAAAGTGTCCGGCAAAGATCATCGAGAAGAGATTTGCCTGATCCTGTCATTTCGGTCTGATCATCATCATTAACTAAAATATGGGGCTGACACGCCAGGCAGAGGATCACTCAATGCCGGCATGTCAGCCCCGTTGTTTATTCCTTCTATCATGATTACACGGCGCCCTACCGTTTTTTCTATTCCACTTTCAGCATACGGTATCCTATACCGATATGCGTCTGGATATACTGAGGAGCGTCAGGTGTTTTTTCCAGCTTTTTGCGCAGCGTTGCCATGAAAACCCTCAGGGATCCCACATTGCTCTCCCAGCTGCTTCCCCAGACCTTCTGAAGTATAAACGTATGCGTCAGGACCTTCCCTGTATTCTGTGCCAGCAGACACAGCAGCTTGTATTCAATGGGCGTCAGATGCATCTCCTCTCCGCCCAGATATACGCATCCGGACGCATAGTCGATTTTCAGGTCCCCGTTGGTGTATACAGCCTGTTCCTGGCCGGCATTCTGGATCAGCGCGATCCGTCTCTGCGTCACGCGCAGCCTTGCCAGCAGTTCTTCGACCGAAAAAGGTTTTGTCAGATAATCATCCGCTCCTGCGTCGAGCGCGTCGATCTTGTCAGTGTCTTCACTTCTGGCGCTGATCACGATGATCGGAACATTTGACCATCCCCGGATCCTCCGGATGACCTCGACGCCGTCAATATCCGGAAGTCCGAGATCAAGAAGAATAATGTCCGGATTGTGCGATGCCGCATCCATGACAGCACTCTCTCCGTTGCCGGCTGTAATGTACTGATAACCGTTTGCCTTCAGCGTAGTCGTGATCAGATTGCGCACCGGGGCATCATCTTCAATTACAAGAATCTGGTATCTGCTCATTCAGTATGACCTCCTCCAGCGGCAGCGTAAAGCAGAAAACCGCGCCATGAGGATGGTTGTCCTCCACGCGGATCGTCCCTCCGTGCGCTTCCACGATTGCCTTGCACAGATATAATCCAAGTCCGAGACTTCTCCTGTTATCTGCTATCACACTGTCTCCGCAATAGAATTTTTCGAATATGATCTGCTTTTTCTCGTCAGGGATCCCGTTCCCTTCATCGGCGATCCGCACTTCAGCCATCCCGCCTTCCTGCCTGGCAGTGATCGTCACAGGCGTTCCTTCCGGCGTATATTTCAGCGCGTTGTCTACAATATTAATGATCACCTGAACGATCAGTTTCGCATCCGCCCTTACGAAGATCAGTTCCGGACCGCAGGAAACCGCAACGCTGCCGCTCCTTCCTATCCTTCCGATATGCGCCACAGCCTCACGAATAATATCGCTGAGCAGTTCCGCGGACTGGGACAGCGTCATATGCCCCTGCTCAATTCTGGTAGAATAAAGCAAGTTCTCCACGAGGTTGATCAGCCACATTGAATCCTCGTACATATCTGAATAGATCTGTTTTCTGGTATCCTCGTCAAAACTGTGTTCGTTAAAAAGCAGATTCCCGGCATTCCCGGAAATCGTAGTCAGCGGCGTGCGCAGGTCATGAGATATCATCCTCAGAAGATTGGCCCGAAGCTGCTCACTCTCTGCCAGGACGGCTGCTGCCTCTTTCTCCCTCGCGTTCTTCTCATTCTCAAGCGCCAGGGCACACTCACCCAGAATGGAAAGCAGGATGCTGTACTCAGAATCATCCAGATGTCTGTGGTCTGCTTCAATACCGATCACGCCATATACACGTTCCTGTACACGAAGTGAGAGATACAGGTAATGCACGTCCGACATAGTATCCGTGGTGGCTCCGGCAGCATGATTGTTTCGGAATGACCACTCTGCAGCCGCGTATTCCTTCTGTTTGTCAAACGAAGCCTCCGGAGCTCCCTCGCTGCCGAATATCATAGGTTCTGACAGCTGTCCCTTAACTGCTTCGAATACGATGACATTTCTGTCCAGAAGCTTTTGGAGCTGCTGGGCTGTCGCCCTGTATATCTCCTCCCTGCTCTTCGCCTTTGACAGCATCTGATTTGTATCAAACAGCATTTTGGTCCTGTGGGCGATCTTTGCCGCCTGTGTCGCCTGCTCTTTATATCTTCCGGCAAATCTTCCGGTAATAAACGCAGTCAGGAACATGACAACAAATGTCACGGGATATCCTGTCCCATATGCTGTCAGCGAGAATCTCGGTATCGTAAACAGGTAGTTAAATATAATGACGCTGGCGGCTGATGAGATCAGGCTGTAGATCTGATGAGGTATCGTTACTGCCGTAAGCAGGACTCCCAGAATATAAACCATGATGATGTTGGAATCCGTGAATCCGAGATCATGGAACATAAGGCTCAGAAGTGTTGCCCCCAGCAGTATGGCAAGGCTTATGAAAGAATCTCTCAGGATATCCCAGCCGGCCCTTCCCGGCCTCTTACGCGGATGATACGGAGTATCCGGCATCCTGTCCGGAATAATATGTATCTCAAGATCCGGCGCATGAGCGATCAGCTGTTCCGTAAGAGCTCCCTTTCCCAGAAGATGTTTTCTCCTTGCCGCGCTCCGGCCGAGAACGATCTTCGTTATTCCGGATATTCTCGCGAATTCAGCAATCAGGAAAGCCACGTCCTCACCATAAGCTGTTTCCACGCTTGCACCCAGCTGCTGCGCGAGTTTCTGATTATCCAGAAGGCGCTGCCTGTTTTCTTCCGTCTCCACGGCAAAATCAGGCGTTTCTACAAAAAAGGCAGTAAACCGGCCGTTAAACGCATTTGCCATACGCGCGGCTGTGCGAATGATCTTCGCGTTCGAGGGTGCGGATGAAAGGCAGGCAAGAATGTGCTCATCTGTATGAAAACTGTCACGGTCATGAAGATGTTCCGTGACGCGTCTCAGCCTGTCCGCGCATCTTCGGAGGGCAACTTCCCGAAGCGCCGTAAGCTGTTCAAGTGTAAATCTTGAGTCAGCCGAATTATTCTCGTGCAGACGCTCCATCAGTTCCTTGGCTTCAATATCGATGAGAACGACCTGATCCGCGTTGTCAAAAACAGCATCCGGTATTCTCTCCCACGTCGTTATACCGGTAATGGATGCCGCAATGTCCTGAAGGCTTTCGATGTTTCCTACATTTACAGTTGTCAGGACATCTATTCCGGCATTCATCAGCTCACTGACATCCTGGTACCGCCGCGCATGCCGGCTGTCCCTTGGATTTGTATGGGCCAGTTCATCCAGAAGAAGAACCTGGGGCCTGCGTTTAAGAGCGCTGTCCAGGTCCAGTTCATCCATCGGTCCGGAAGAAGAAAGAAGTTCAAGTCCTTCGAACAGCTCAGGCATAGCGTCGGAAATACCTGTGGATATACAACCGACAACCACATCTTCTCCTCTTTTTTTCAGGGCCTGCGCCTCTCTGAGCATCGCCTGTGTTTTTCCAATTCCTTCAGCATAACTGAAAAAAATCTTCAGCCGTCCTCTTTCGGTCTTCTGCATTCAGAGTCTCCTGTGTCCGTATTCTGTAATTCTTTTCACATGAATTATAATATCTGCGTGCGGGAATTACAACCGATGCTCTTCTTGAAAGGTGTACGGTTACTTTTCACATCCACGCTGATCCCGAACCTCGGACTGCCCATGCCGCTAATATGTACGGTATCTTCTTCGCTTTCATCGGGAATAAACGGAGCCTCCTCCATTTCCTTTTCAATCTCTTTCCTGTTCCCTTCAATAAACTTGTCCACTTTTCTGACGCCATACAGGCCAATCAGAAGTACGGCTCCCAGAGCCAGAAGCAGCGGCAGGTACATCATTATGATCACCTCTTCTCCTTAACAGAATACAGGGTCCGTTCTACTGTATATGGAAACATTTCTGAACGGATTTCACATTCCCGAGAACAAGAATAGAACCGTTCCAGGGAAGCGGTGTTTCAGGTGAGACGCTCATTCTCAGCCTTCCCCCTTCCCTGATGCCAAGAACGTTGATATTGTATTTTTTTCTTATATCCAGCTGGAGGATCGTCTTTCCATGCCATTCTGACGGTACCTCAAGTTCATAGATGGAATAATCCTCATCCAGCTCAATATAATCAAGGATATGGTCTGAGGTACAGCGGATCGCCGTCCAGGCTGCAAGCTGCTTTTCCGGATACACAACGCGGTCTGCTCCGTTTCTTAACAGGAATTTCTCCTGTATCCCCGTGCTTGCCCTCGCTATGATCTTTTTGGCGCCGAGTTCCCGCAGCTGGGACACAGTTTCCAGGGAATTCTGGAAATCATCACCGATCGTCACGATACACACATCATAATTGCGTACGCCCAGAGATGAAAGGAACTCCGCGTTTGTGCTGTCGCCGATCTGCGCGTTCGTTACGATGGGCAGAATATTATTGACCCTCTCCTCATCGATATCCACAGCCATGATCTGATGATCCAGCTTATTCAATTCAGCAGCTATATGCTTACCGAATCTTCCCAGTCCAATCAGCAATACTGTTTTCATATCATTCTTCTCCTTTACCCAACAGTCAGTCTCTCCTGAGGAAGTCTTGCTGTCTTTCCATGTGTCTGGGACACTGCGGAAAAGATCAGTGTCAGTCCTCCGACTCTTCCCGTATACATAAGAACGATCAGGATCATTCGGGATACTGCTGACAGCGACGGCGTAATGCCCAGCGTAAGTCCTACCGTTCCTATGGCAGACGCTGTCTCAAACAGACATGTCAGCAGGGGCAGCCTTTCGATTCTGCTGATGATGCACCCCCCGAAAAGAAACAGTGTTATATACATCGTTGCAATCGTTGCGGCATTCCTGATCGTCTCATCAGGAATTCTCCTTCCGAAAAGATTTGTGCGGTCTTCTCTTCGGAAGACGCAGACTGCGGTAGAAAGCATGGCTGCGATCGTCGTGACCTTCATACCTCCGGCAGTCGATCCGGGAGCGCCTCCGGTCAGCATCAGCATGATCATAACCGCAAGAGAACTCTCACTGAATTCATTCAGATCGACGGTATTAAATCCGGCTGTCCTCGGCGTTATGGATTGAAAGAGAGCCATCCAGATCCTTTTTACGGCAGGAACAGACGATAGTTCAAAGAAAAAGAAATAAGCAGCCGGGATTACGATCAGTACTGCCGTAATTGCCAGTATCACCCTGCTCTGAAGCCTGTATCTCCGCAGCTTATGCTTCTTGTCCGCAATATCTTCCCACGTCAGGAACCCAATTCCGCCTATAACGATCAAGGCCATCACAGCGATATTTACAACAGGATTCGACGCGTAAAAAGTAAGGGACGAAAACTGTTCTCTTGAGCCCATGAGGTCAAATCCCGCGTTGCAGAACGCCGAAACCGAGTGGAACAGACCATACCATATCCCTCTGCCGATCCCCAGGTCCCTGCAAAAAACAGCAGACAGTACTGCTGCCCCTATCAGTTCGATGATGATCGTTGTACGTATGATAAACCCTGTCAGCCGGACAATTCCTCCCACTCTCGGTGCAGCGATCGCTTCCTGCATCGTACTGCGCTGTTTCAGGCCGATCTTCCTTCCCGATATGACAGTAACAGCAGCTGCCACTGTAACAACGCCCATGCCTCCGATCTGGATCAGGGTGAGGATCACAGCCTGTCCAAAAGGTGACCAGTACGTAGCAGTATCCCTGACGATCAGACCTGTCACACATACCGCGGATACCGCAGTGAACAGAGCATCCGCGAAAGCCGGACTCTGACCGCTCTGTGTCGATATGGGCAGCTTAAGAAGAAGGCTCCCGAGCAGGATAACGCCTGCAAAGCCAAGTATGATGATCTGGGACGATGTCATTCTGTTTCCGAATTTCAGCATAATGTTGTCCCCCCATATACTCTTTCACCTTATTATCTGTTATCAATTATGACACAGCTGCTGTGAACACGACATTAATGGTCCTGCTGTCATGTTAAAATCGCATTAAGAAAGGGCCGTCCCCTGTGGGACAGCCCTTTCCGGATACTGCTATGCTTTTGCTGTTATGCTGTATTATGCTGTATTATGCTGTAGCTTCTTCCTTTCTCTGCTTGATTGCAGCCTGTGCAGCCGCAAGACGAGCGATCGGAACACGGAACGGTGAGCAGGATACATAATCCAGACCGATCTTGTTGCAGAACTCA
>CADCOP010000366.1 GCA_902803065.1 uncultured Lachnospiraceae bacterium
GTACTGTTCGGACGGATCGTATTTCGGCTTTCGACAATGCAGTTTTCCAGGCGGACATTGTCACCCAGGTATACCCCGTTCAGAACAATCGAATTGCGGATCACGCAATTCTCTCCAACAAAAACATCTTTAAATATAAGTGAATTCTCCACATATCCATTGATTATGGAGCCGCTGGAAACAAGACTGTTGCGGACGACGCTTCCCGGATTATACTTCGCGGGAGGCAAATCGTCAACCTTGGAATATACATCAGGATACTGGCGGAAAAAATAATCCCGGATCTCTGGTCTGAGAAAATCCATATTCGTGCGGTAATAGGATTCGACCGTCGCAATGTTGCTCCAGTAGGAATCCATCTTGTAACCGCAGATCCGCTTAACATCCTTATACCGGATCAGGATATCCTTGACAAAGTCAAATCGTCCTTCCTCACCGGATTTCTCGATCAGTTCGATCAGCTGCCTTCTCCGGATCACATAGATGCCGCAGGAAATCGTATGGGAGCTGGCCGCCATGGGCTTTTCCTCAAACTGCAGGATCCTGTCATCATCATCCATCCGGACCAGTCCGAAACGGGTAACATCCTCTGTTTCAGGCATATCCCTGACCACGATCGTAACATCCGCCTTCTTCGCAATATGATACTCCAAAACCTTATTAAAGTCCAGCTTATAAACACCGTCACCGGATGCGATAACAACATAGGGTTCATGACAGTTTTTGAGCCAGTTCAGGTTCTGATAGATAGAATCCGCTGTGCCGCGGTACCAGAAGCTGTTATCGGGTGTCTGCATCGGCGGAAATACAAACAGGCCTCCCTGTTTTCTTCCGAAGTCCCACCACTTCGAAGAACTCAGGTGCTCGTTCAGGGACCGTGAATTATACTGCGTCAGCACAGCCACCTTCTGGATGTGCGAATTTGACATGCTGCTGAGGGCAAAATCCACGCTCCGGTAGCTTCCGGCGATGGGCATGGCTGCAATCGCACGTTTGTTTGACAGTTCCCGCATGCGGTAACTGTTTCCGCCTGCAAGAATAATACCTACCGCTCTCATGTTACAACACCTGCCTTGTCCAGAATTTCACCGCTTGCCAGCTGTCCGCCCGGGTAATCTCCGGAATCAGTCACACCGGTTACGACTGCGTTTACGCCGATGCGCACATCCGGCGGAATGACCGTATTCTCGCCGATCACCGACAGTCCGTATGAGTAGACCTTCGGATTGATCCGGTTCGGAATATTCTCGCCTTCCCCGATCACGGTTCTCTCGCCGATCACGCAGTTTTCAGCGACAATAGAACGTTCGATACGGGCTCCCGAACGGATGACCGTTCCCTGCATGACGATGGAGTTTCGTACGATGGCTCCCGGTTCAATGACTACGCCGGCACTGATAATGGAATTCGTAACTTCACCGAACACCTCGGTGCCGTCACTGATCAGACTTCTGTAAATGCTCGCTTCCGAGGAGATGTACTGCGGCGGAATGATGTCGTTCTTGGTATAGATCTTCCAGAACTCTTCATACAGGTTGAATTCCGGAATGATGTCGATCAGCCCCATGTTGGCCTCCCAGTAAGAGCCCAGCGTTCCGACATCCTTCCAGTACCCGTTGAATTCGTACGCGACCAGTTTTTCGCCCTTCTCAAAGCAGTAAGGGATCACATGCTTTCCAAAATCGCAGTTTGGCTGCTCGGAGAGAGTGATCAGAGCCTCGCGCAGCGCTTTCCATGTGAAGATGTAAATTCCCATGGATGCCAGGTTGCTCTTCGGGTGCTCCGGTTTTTCCTGGAATTCGCATATATCGCCATTTTCATCCGTAACGACTACCCCGAACCGGCTGGCCTCCTCCATGGGGACCGGCATGACAGCAATACTGATGTCAGCGTTATGCGCCTTATGATACTCCAGCATGACCTCATAATCCATTTTGTAAATATGGTCGCCGGAAAGGATCAGCACATACTCCGGGTTATAAGTTTCCATAAATGCCAGATTCTGGTAGATGGCGTTGGCAGTCCCTGTGTACCATTCCGTCTTGCCGGTCTTTTCATAGGGCGGAAGGATGGTCACGCCTCCGACATTCCGGTCCAGATCCCACGGGATTCCTATGCCGATGTGTGTATTCAGCCGCAGCGGCTGATACTGGGTCAGCACTCCGACTGTGTCGATTCCTGAATTGATGCAGTTACTGAGCGGGAAATCAATGATCCTGTATTTTCCGCCAAACGCCACCGCAGGTTTTGCGACACGTGCCGTCAGCACGCCAAGACGGCTGCCCTGCCCTCCCGCAAGGAGCATTGCAATCATCTCTTTTTTGATCATGGTGCATCACCTCTTACGTATTCTTTTACGTATTATAACCTTGCTTTTTATGCCAGTTTGTCCGCAGAAGTCTGTCTGACAGATCACCTCAGCGGTGTCGAACATGTTTTCTGTTCAGTCATTATAACATATGCAGACGGATTTGTGAACATTTTTTACAAACCTGACAATCTGTTTCGCCCCTTTTGTTGCAAATATTGCAATTTTAGCCGTTTTTGCGTTCATATAGTATTCATTTTGTGTGATATATACAATATTATCATTATCCATTTGTATGCTTTTTCCAATTTCCGGGAATCGGTCTTTCCTTTTGTGTTTCAATGGCGTATACTGGGAAGGCTAAGGATAAACTCAGCCGGCGGTTTCGGCTGCTGCAAAAAAACAATATGGAGAATTCTTTATGTTTCAGATTCAGTTTGATCATCCGGTATGGATCCATTTTATAGGAATAGGCGGAATCAGTATGAGCGGGCTCGCCTCCGTCCTGCTGGGCAGGGGGTTTAAGGTCACCGGCTCGGATTCGAAAGAATCTTCCCTGACGGACATGCTCGAAGAGCGCGGCGCTTCCATTATGTATGGCCAGAAGGCGGAAAACATCTCCCCCGACTGCGATGTCGTTGTTTACACTGCTGCCATCCATCCCGACAATCCTGAATACGCGCAGGCCGTAAGTCTCGGCATTCCCATGCTGACCCGCGCGCAGCTTCTCGGCGAGATCATGCAGAACTACGCTGTTCCTGTCGCTGTCGCAGGTACTCACGGAAAGACCACGACTACATCCATGCTTTCCCTCATCGCGATCGCCGCGGATCTTGATCCCACCATCTCACTTGGCGGTATCCTGAAGGATATCGGGGGAAACATCCGCGTGGGCAATTCAGAGACCTTCATTGCGGAGGCATGTGAATACACAAACAGCTTTTTAAGCTTTAATCCGAAGATATCCATCATCCTGAACATTGACGCGGATCATCTGGACTTCTTTAAGGATCTGGATGACATCCGGCATTCCTTCCGCCTCTTCGCGGAAATTCTTCCCGAAGACGGAACGCTTGTTGTCAACGGTGAGATCCCGGATCTTGCCGGCTTTACGCAGGGACTGAAGTGCCGCGTACTGCCCTACGGAACCGAGGGCTGCCTGTACAGTGCCGAAAACATCCGTTATAATGAGCTCGGCTTTGGCAGCTTTGACCTTCAGAGAAACGGCGTTCTTCTCGGACGCATCAGCCTGAATGTGCCCGGAAAGCACAATATCTCCAACGCGCTTGCCGCCATTACCGCAGCTGAAGCCATGGGCATTGGATTTGACGCCATGTCCGCGGGACTCTCCGCTTTCCGCGGGACCGACCGCCGCTTCGAGAAAAAGGGCGAGGTGAACGGAGCTGTGATCATTGATGACTACGCACATCATCCGACAGAGATCCAGGCAACGCTGGACGCGGCAAGAAACTATCCGCACAGGAAGATCTGGTGTGTGTTTCAGCCGCATACCTACAC
>CADCOP010000367.1 GCA_902803065.1 uncultured Lachnospiraceae bacterium
CGGGACATCATTTCCCGCCCAGGGAACAGACGCGACTCCCTTGGTCACGACCGCTCCGAGCCGCTCCAGGTCTGTAAATTCACTGTATTCCATTCCCGAACCAAAAGTTCCGGAAGCTGTCATGACCGGATTTTTCAGGATCACTCCGGCTATATCAACACTGGTATTCATATGCACACGTCCTCCGCCCTGAACACCGGCCCTTCGGCACAGATTCTCGCGTTATTCACCTGCGAATGCTCATCCTTGTCCTTCGTCCTGCAGACACAGGCAAGGCAGGCGCCGATTCCGCAGGCCATCCGCTGCTCGAGTGAGAGCCAGGCTTCCATGTTCTGCTCCTGTGCCCATGACTGCAAAGCCCGCAGCATGGGAGTCGGTCCGCAGGCATACATGACATCCGCGGAAAGCCCGTGTTCGCAGATACAGTCAAGCACATTTCCTTTTGTGCCGATGCTGCCATCCTCCGAAGCGAAATAAATATCTCCGCGGCCAGCAAATGCATCTTCAAGGAATGGGCCGCTCCGGTACCCAAGAACGATCTGCTTCTTTCCGGGAAGCCGCCGGGCAAGCTCCGCAAGGGGCGGGATCCCTATGCCCCCGCCGATGAGGAAGGCTGTCTTCTCTTCATTCATTCTCTCCAGAGGGAAGCCATTTCCCAGCGGGCCAAGAACATCAGCCGTATCACCGGCAGTGAGCGCCGAAAACTCCCGCGTCCCCTCTCCTGCGATCCTGTATACGAGGCGAAGCGTTCCCTTTTTCCTGTCCGCCTCACAGATACTGATCGGCCTGGGAAGAAGGCGGCTCCTGTCATTGCAGTAGACGCTGACAAACTGACCGGGCACAGCCCTTTCAGCCACTGCTCCTGCCTCCAGGCGCAGGTCAAATATATCCTCCGCGATCCGTTCCTGCGAGAGGACTTTTGCTTTTATATACTGTTTATTCTTATCCATTCAGGTTCCTCTTACCCGGCGGGGAACATCTTCCATCCGCCCTGCCATGCGCGGCGCGCAGCTCAAAGGTTCTCAAGTGCTTTGCTGATATCGTCCTTCATCTCCTGAACCGCGGCACGGCTTGCCTTCGCGTAGCTTTCAGCCGTGTAGCTGCTGTACTTATCCTGCTTCCAGGCCGCAATGATTCCTCTGGAACTGTTAACGATCGCGCCGAGGCCGTCCTTATTAAAGAAATGGACCAGATCCGCGCCTTTACCTCCCTGCGCGCCGTAGCCCGGCACAAGGATGTACGCTTTCGGCATGATGCTGCGAAGGATCCTGCCCATCTCCGGATAGGTGGCTCCAACAACGGCGCCGACATTGCTGTACTCTCCGTCCATGCATCCGCTTCCCCACTCAGCGACCTTCTCACCGACCAGTTCATAGAGCGGGCGATTGCCCACGAGCTGATCCTGGAATTCACCGCTGGAAGGGTTCGATGTTTTGACCAGTACAAAGATGCCTTTATCCTCTTTGCTGCAGACATCCAGGAACGGGCGGATCCCGTCTGAACCCAGATACGGGTTCACGGTTGCGAAATCTTCATTGAACAGGGAATATTCCCTGCTGCCGATCTTTGTCTTCCCCAGATGACCCGCCGCGTACGCCGCGGATGTGGATCCGATGTCTCCGCGTTTGACATCACCGATGACGAGAAGTCCTTTTTCCCTGCAGTAATCCACGGTCTTCTGAAATGCCATCAGGCCTTCAACGCCAAACTGCTCGTACATGGCGATCTGCGGCTTTACAGCCGGGACCAGGTCATATACCTCATCCACGATTCCCCGGTTGAACTGCCACACAGCCTCAGCGGCGCCCGCGGGCGTTTCGCCGAACTTAGCGAAAGCTTCTTCCTTAATATGTGCGGGGATGTAGTCAAGCATCGGATCAAGTCCGACTACAATGGGGGCATTGGTTTCACGAATTCTGCCGATCAGTTTTGAGATCATGTTGTATCCTCCATCCGTTTGTTTTCATGAGTCATTTTACAGCGCCGGCACAGGAGTGGTCCTCGTATCGTCCCACACATCCTGTACATTAAACAGGTCTGAACATCCGTCCGGGTTATAGTACATGGTGTAGCCGTCAAGATTCCGGCGGCCGCTGCGCATGTAATTGTTTCCGAACTGGACCCAGTATTTCTTGCTTCCGTCCACATTGCAGAAGATGTTAAATCCCTGTCCCTTTAAGTAAGTAAAGAACGAATTATCCTCCGTATAGGGCGTCCAGTCATTGATGTCTGCCCCGAAAGCGAAGATCAGAACATCCGTGTATCCGATGACCGGTTCCATCCAAGCCTTATACCGCTCCGTATCGCGCACGGTCGCGTCATATCCGTACGCCACGGGATTGATGTGTCCCCATGTGTGGCTCGCGAATTCCCATCCGTTTTCCTTCATGGCGTCAGCTACTTTTCTCGCTTCCGCAACCTCCGCGTCAAAATCGAAATCCGGGTGAGCGTCGAGAAAAGCGATCTGGTACTGCGTCAGGCGGTCAGCCTGCCTTGTCTTGTAGACTTCATCCGTTCTGTATCCCAGCACGCCTTCATACCCGGTCAGGGCTATGATGCCCTTGTGCCCGTGATAGGCAAAATCCGGATGCTGCTTTACAAAGGTATCGATCAGCGGGACCATGTCATAATCGCCCACGGAAACGCTGCCGTCCTCCTCAATGTATGTGTTCTTGACTTCCCCGTTCTCATCAACGATCAGCTTTTCGGCAAAGCCGTCGCCGTCCATATAGTGATAATAGCTCACATCATCCTGCGAAATGACGACCGGTATCTTTCCGGTCGGGAGACGGATCTCCCCCTTCGTAACTGTCCCGTCCTCATTGACGGTGCACATATCATGCAGGCTGACCATGACATAACCGCGGTCATACATCTGCTGGATGATCCCGTTAAACTCGTCGATCGTGGTCATGAACTGGTTATAACCGGCTTCCTTCTCATCTCCGTCAAAAGCCTTCACGGGGTCTTTGATGAGCGTATGGAAGAATACATGCGGTACCTCATCCGCCGGATAGACCACACAGGCTTCCCTCAGCGTGGCGTACTCCGCAGCAGCATTCTGCAGTCTTGAATCGGCGTAATAGTCAGGGTCTGCCTGCAGAAGCGCAATAGCGCCGTCATAATCATACTGCTGTGCCATGCGCGCGGCCTGTTCCAGTTTTTCTTCCTTGCCTGGACCGCTCTCCGTAATGCTTTCCGTAACAGCTTCTTCCTCCCCGGAAACCGTTCTGTTGCTTCCGCTGTCCCGCTGTCCGAGCACCCACTGGAGCTCCCCGTCAACAATACCCACCTTGATCAGAATAATTCCGAGAAAAATGATCAGCAGCAATA
>CADCOP010000368.1 GCA_902803065.1 uncultured Lachnospiraceae bacterium
ACTCAGGATATGGACCTTCAGCGTTTCCGCCGCACAGTCAAGGCGGTCAATTCACAGGTCATTCTCTCTTTTGAGGATTCTGAAGGAAACCAGCTGGATATAGGAAAGTCACAGCCTCCATATGACCTGAATGCGGATGTGATCGACATTCAGGATGTGGACTTCGGGTTATGGTTCATGGATATGACTGATACACCGGAGAGGTACCGGGGTAAGAAAGTAAGATTTCTCGCAAAGGTCATGATACCCAAGAAGTTTCCTGCTGACAGTTTTATTCCGGGAAGGAACGCAATGACATGCTGCGCAAATGATATCCGTTTTATCGGATACATCTGCAGGTCTCCCGAAACGAAGAAACTGAAGCAGCGTTCCTGGGTCGAAGTGACTGCGGAGGTTCGTTATGAGTACGTGCGCGAATACGGCGGAGAGGGCCCGGTCCTCTATGCCACCGAATTGAAAAGCGCTGAGGCTCCGGCAGACGAGCTGGTGTATTTCAACTGACAGTAAGTTGCGAGTATCCTGCGATGTAGAATGAAAAAAGGACAGCTTCCGCTCCGCACGATTGTCTGCGGAGGAGGATCTGTCCTTTCTTTTTCCAGTTGCTTCATCAGTCAGTCAGAATCCCTTTCGGAAAGAAAAGGGTCCGAAGTATCGGGAGATGCCGGATGATTGCGCACATGGAGCAGGTATTTTTTCAGAATGCCGTTAATATACTGACTGAATGAACGGTCATCATTTTCGGAAAGGATTCGGAGCTCTGCAATAATATCTGAATCGATAGTAACACTGATTCTTTCTTTGAGCGGCCGGATTTTAGAACGCATATTGATTCATCTCCTGTGATAGTATGATAATATACCACTCTATCAATAAAAAGGACAAAAAAAGCAAAAGTGGTATAAACTCACACAGAATCATACAAAAAATACACAGCAAAACAAAATAATAATACAGTACTCGGCATATTTTTGCACCACTTTCCTGCAGCAGAGGTCCGTGAATTCTGAAACGGTTTTCACCTTTAACACAGGAGGCCGGCATTTTCATAAATTACTTGTGCAGGTTCTGTAAAGCGGATATAATATAAAAAACTGTTCATTTTTACAGGAAAGGGTGTGATAATCAAATGAAACGAATAGGGCTTCTGACCAGCGGCGGCGACTGCCAGGCGCTGAATGCTACCGTGAGAGGCGTTGTAAAGGGCCTTTCAAGCAACAGTGATGAGCTTGAAGTGTATGGTTTCATGAACGGCTATAAGGGCCTGATCTATGGAGACTACAGACTTCTTACTTCCAAAGATTTCTCGGGAATCCTTACCAAAGGCGGAACGATCCTGGGGTCATCCAGGCAGCCGTTCAAACTCATGCGTGAACCGGATGAGAAGGGCCTGGATAAAGTCGAGGCAATGAAACAGAATTATTACAAGCTTCGCCTGGACTGTCTTGTGATTCTCGGCGGAAACGGCACGCAGAAGACGGCGAACCTGCTCAGTGAAGAAGGGCTTCATATCATCCATCTTCCGAAAACGATCGATAATGATATCTACGGAACCGATATGACCTTCGGATTTTACAGTGCTGTAAATATCGCGACGGACGCCATTGACTGTATTCATACAACAGCGGCTTCACATAACCGTGTATTTATTGTTGAGATCATGGGTCACAGAGTCGGCTGGCTGACACTCTACGCGGGAATTGCGGGCGGAGCAGATATTATTCTGATTCCTGAGATTCCTTATCATATCAACAAGGTCATAGACGCTATCGATCAAAGAACGAAGCAGGGCAAGGGCTTTACGGTAATCGCTGTTGCTGAGGGAGCTATATCCGCCAAGGATGCAAAACTCAGCAAAAAGGAACTCCAGAAGAAGATGGAAAAGAAAAAGTATCCGTCGGTTGCCTACGAGCTTGCTGAGGAAATCATGAAACATTCCGGAACAGAAGTCAGGATCACTGTGCCGGGCCATACACAGCGCGGTGGAAGCCCGTGTCCGTATGACCGTGTTCTTTCCACACGCCTTGGCGTTGCGGCGGCAAAGCTGATCATGGATGAAGAGTACGGCTATATGGTTGGTATCGTTAATAATAAGACCAAGAAGGTGCCTCTGAAGGATGTTGCCGGAAAACTTAAAATGGTTTCCCCGGATGATCAGTTCGTGAAGGAAGCGAAACTTCTCGGTATCAGTTTCGGTGATTAATGAATGAGCTATACAGCATTATATCGTAAATTCCGGCCGGATACGTTTTCTGAGGTGAAGGGTCAGGATCATGTGGTCAGGACTCTTCAGAATCAGATACGGTCCGGCCGTATCGGACATGCGTACCTGTTCTGCGGCACCCGCGGAACAGGAAAAACATCTGTGGCAAAGATCATGGCAAAGGCCGTGAACTGTGAGAATCCCAGGGACGGCGAACCATGCGGAACATGCAAATCCTGCAGGGCAATCGCGGCAGGCAGTTCCCTGAATGTGATCGAGATCGATGCGGCTTCCAACAACGGAGTGGAAAACATACGGCAGATCCGTGAAGAGGTCGCTTATTCCCCGGCAGAGGGGAAATATAAGGTGTATATTATCGATGAGGTTCATATGCTCTCACAGGGCGCTTTTAATGCTCTGCTGAAGACGCTTGAGGAACCTCCTTCTTATGTTATATTCATTCTTGCGACGACCGAGGCACACAAGGTCCCGGTCACGATCGTTTCGCGCTGTCAGAGATATGAGTTCCACAGGATCTCGCGGCAGGAGATCGCTGACAGGCTCTCGGACCTTCTTGCGAGGGAAGGCGTAGAGGCGGATGAGAAAGCGATCCGGTGCATCGCGAGGAAAGCGGACGGAGGCATGCGTGACGCGCTGAGCCTCGCGGATCAGTGTATATCGTTCTATCTGGGAGAACCGCTGACGTATGACAAGGTTCTCAATGTTCTCGGCACGATCGATACCGAGGAGGAAAGCCGCCTTCTGGCAGAGATACGCAGCGGAGATGTGACGGCGGTCTTTGCTCACCTGGAGGAGATGATCTACCGGGGGAGAGATCTGTCGCAGCTGATCGCGGATTTTACATGGTATCTCAGAAATGTTCTTCTTGTAAAAGCTTCAGATCATGCGGATGACCTTCTCGATGTATCGGAAGAAAACATGGAGATCGTTCTTCGCGACGCAGGTTCAGTCAGTGAGGATACCCTGATCCGCTATATCAGGGTCCTGGGCGATCTTTCAAATCAGCTGCGCTATGCAACAGGCAAAAGAGTCGTGGCTGAGGTAGGGCTGCTGCGGTTGTGCCGTCCCCAGATGCAGACAGACAGGCTTTCGCTTGCTGAACGGCTGGACAGGCTTGAGGAGAAGCTGAGCAGCGGAGCATTTGTCCCGGCATCACAGGGAAGCGGGGATACTAACCCGTCCGCAGGAGGATACGGACAGGCAGAGGCAGCGGAGGAAACTGCAAAAGCAAAGCATGGAAAACAGTACGATATTCCGACCCCGGAGGATCTGAAACTCATCCGAAGCCAGTGGAAAGGCATCGTGTCGGGTATTGATAATCCCAGACTGAGGAACCTGCTCCAGATTGCTGACCTTATGTTCAGTCCGGAGGAAGGCAGTGATCAGCTGATCATAGTGTTCCATGACTTCCAGGGAGAGACATATACAAAGAATCCCGGCCCTGTGACCGGTTTCCTGGAGGAACTGATCCTGGAGAAGACCGGAAAACACATCCGGATCCGGATGATCGTATCTGCTGAGAAAGAACAGCAGAGGAACACACTGATTGCCGTCAGCGTGGAAGAGGCAGCCAGAGAGCACATACATATGCCGCTGGAAATAGAAGAAGATGAAGATTAATGGAGGATGATCATGGCTAAACGCGGTGGATTTCCGGGAGGAATGCCCGGTAATATGGGAAATCTGATGAAACAGGCGCAGAAGATGCAGAAACAGATGGAAGAAAGCCAGAAAGCTTTGGAGGAGAAGGAGTTTACTGCTTCCGCAGGCGGCGGCGCGGTTCAGGTCACTGTTACGGGCAAGAGAGTCGTTAAGGCTGTCAGCCTGAAGGAAGAGATCGTTGATCCCGATGACATTGAAATGCTTGAGGATCTGATCACGGCAGCAGTAAACGAAGCTCTGCGTATGGTAGAGGAGGAGACACAGAAGACCATGTCAAGGTTTGCAGGCGGCATGGGAGGTTTCGGTTTCTGATAAGAGGCATTGAATGGATTACTACGGAAGTCAGCTCACAAGGCTGATAGAACAGCTGTCCTCCCTTCCCGGAATAGGAGGGAAGACAGCACAGAGACTTGCGTTTCATATTGTTAACATGCCCAAAGAAAGGGTTAAGCAGCTCTCGGATGCGATTACAGACGCGAGAGAGCATATCTGTTACTGCAAGAATTGTTTTACGCTGACAGATCAGGAGATATGCCCCATATGCAGTAATCCTGACAGGGACAGGAAAACGATCATGGTCGTAGAAAACTCCAGAGACCTGGCGGCGTATGAAAAAACGGGAAAATACAGGGGAGTATATCATGTGCTGCAGGGCGCGATCTCACCTATGCTTGGAATAGGACCGGGGGATATAAAGCTTAAAGAGCTGATGCAGCGGCTGCAGGAAGATGTAAATGAAGTCATAATTGCTACAGGATCCAGCCTGGAAGGTGAGACTACGGCAATGTATATCAGCAAGCTGATCAAACCGACGGGAATCCGCGTGACCCGGATCGCCAGCGGAGTGCCGGTTGGAGGCGACCTTGAATACATTGATGAAGTGACGCTTCTGCGTGCGCTTGACGGAAGGGTTGAACTGTAAATATACAGAGCAGTATGACTGAACGGGGTTAATAATGACCGGAATTGCTTTGATTGATAATCTGATCGACAGGATAACTTCTTTTTTTGAGGCGAACGGAGATCCTCACGAGGAGAGGAACCGGAAGGGCCTGGTGCTGGTTATTGCTGCCGGTTTATTTGGAATGCTTCTCTGCCTGTGGTTTTATGGCAGAGTGCATCTGTATGATGAATACAACATCCTGCATTCGGCGCAGGTAGAGGATATTGCCGGAACACAGTATCTTCAGATGGATGGATCCATTCTGAAGATCAGTTCGGATGGCGTTTTCTGTACAAATCTGGCAAATGAGACAAAATGGAGCGTCGCGTACAGCATGCAGACGCCTGTCGCTGATGTGAACGGCAGAAGAGCTGTGATCGGAGAGCAGCAGGGCGATCAGGTGTACGTTCTCGGAAAAGACGGACTGACAGGAAATTTCAGAACAGGTATGTCGATCCGTAAGGTCAGGATCGCTGCGAATGGAGTCTCTGTTATCCTTTGTGAGGATGGAGACGCGGCGTGGATACGTATGTTCAGCGCTGAAGGCGGAGAGATAGCGGCGATCAAGACGACGGTCAGGGAATCCGGCTATCCGCTGGATGTCGCTGTGACGCCGGACGCGAAAAGACTGATGGTTTCCTATCTCCGGCCGGCAGGAAATGAACTGAGCGGGGTGATAACCTTTTACGATTTTTCGTCTGCTTCAGCTTCGGATGAAGATCATCTGGCCGCATCCTATGCATATGAGCGGCAGGTGTTCCCTGTCGTCTTTTATGCGTCTGCTTCCATGCCTGTTGCGGTCAGCGATACAGGATTTACCGTATTTGAAGGTACAAAAAAGCCTTCGCCGGAGAAGACCGTTGAACTGGAAGGCGAGATCGTCAGTATGTTCAGAGATGCTGGCAACATCGGGTTTGTATTTCACAGCGGGCAGACAGATCAGAAATATCTGCTTGATGTGTATAATTACAAAGGGAACCGTGTGATGGAAACATCTCTGAACTTTGAATATGAGGACATATGCATGGCTGACGGGGAGATACTTCTCAGCGACGCCCGGAATCTGAATGTATACAGGATATCGGGCAGGCAGAAGGTTTCTGTTTCCTATGAGAAACCTGTGATCTGTTTCGGGCAGATGTCGGGGTCAAAAAAGTATTTTGTCATTACCACGGACAGTATGGATCAGATCAGCGTAAGCTGATGAAAACGGGAATAATCGATTATGAATATAATGACAATTATTATTCTGGCTGTAATTGCGCTGTTTGCTTTCTCAGGATGGAGAAGCGGGCTTGTGAGAAAGCTGCACGGAGTCATTGCCCTGATTCTCTCAGGACTGCTTGTCTCGGCGCTTCTGCCGTATGTTACTCTGTTTGTTAAGACCAGGACGCCGGTATATTCTTTTGTCGAAGAACAGTGCGCCAAGGTAATGGATCACATGGCGCAGAAGACAGCTTTCGACAGCAGCAGTTCTGCGGGTATTGACCGCGATACGGTCCGTTACTGGATGCAGCAGTACGGAATGGATACGTCCTCACTGGACCAGATGCAGGATAACGAGCTGCTTCGCCTGGCAGAGCAGTATTTTCCGGATCTGGTGCAGCAGCAGGTGTCGGGGGCCCTGAACGGCCTGACAAGAATTCAGCAGACAGAGCTGATCCGTAATCTGCCGGTACCTTCATTTGTTCAGAACATAATGCTGAATTATAATAATAAAGAAGGCTACAAAAGACTTGGCGCAGCAGACTTCGGAGATTACCTGACGAAGTTCTTCTGCAATGCGGTGATCAATGTTGTCTCATTTGTTGCCACCATGATCCTGGTATCCATGATCGTATGGGGCATTCTGGCGGCGCTGGATCTTTTCGCTTCATTCCCGATCATCGGGACGGTGGATCATCTGGGCGGACTTCTGTTTGGCGCTGTGCAGGGAATTATGATCATCTGGATCGTTTTTCTTGTGATCTGTCTGCTGTCCGGGACTGAACCGGGCATGAAGCTGATGGAGATGATCGATCAGAGCATTGTACTGAAGCCGCTTTACGAGAGCAATCTGTTTCTCAGGCTGATCATGAATGCCATTTCATGATCAGCGGGAAAAACGTTGACAAGAATGCAATAAAGTTATAAAATTGACATTACCGCTCATTTGAGAGGGACGTTCAGGCATTTGTGTAAATTCGCTGATATTTAATGTAAAAAAGTGCTTGACACGGAATATGAGTTGTGTTAGACTCAAAAAGCTGTCGGGGAGCACTGCTCCTGAGACAGTCACAGAACCTTGATAATTGAACAGTGAGACAACCTTGAAAAATTCTTAAAAGTTTTATTTTTCAAAGGAACTGACCTTTAAAA
>CADCOP010000369.1 GCA_902803065.1 uncultured Lachnospiraceae bacterium
ATTCAATATTGTGCAGTTCTGTTATATTTCCCATGCGTGTGGTTACTGTCAGTGTTCCGGTAAAGCGGGTGAGAGCATCTCCGTTTCTGGAGCCGATCAGATTGCAGCCGCGGGAGCTGATTGATATGCTGCCTTCATATGTGACCGGCGGAAGATGTATTTCTACGACTTCCACCGGATATTTGTCTGCGAGGGAAGTGAACAGTTCATTCAGCTCTTCCGAGGTGTTCATGGGAACATCCTCCGGAGTGATCTGTACGACCTCCTGGAGAGAGATATCGAGCACCTGATGGAGAATGATGGTATCCTTATTCTTCATGTGCAGCGTCCACGTGATCCCCTGCTTTCCGGTGGAAGAGGAGTAAAAGATGCTCGAGGTGCATAGTGACAGAGGATATGTTTCCGGAATATGCGAGGGCTCCCCGATATTCGTGTTTCCGGATGCAGTGGCAGCAGGGTCATCCGCAGTCAGAGTGACGCTGTCAATATAAGTAAGAAATTCTTCCGCGTTCCGGGTGATGGATTCCTCTGTAATATCAGTTCCTTCTTTTATTGCGCACAGCTGGGCCGGCTTTGCTGCGCCGGAGCCCGGGGCGAGACAATCAGAGAAGGTGTCTTCCGGAGTGCCGGCAAGTATGTTCGGCACACTGAAGACCGCAAACACGTTCCACACATCTCCCCCTGTTTTGTATGTAACGCTGCTTCCGCCTTCATAGATTTTTGGACGGGCTGCATAGGTGTATGCTGCTCCCGCAGCCGCTGCCAGAAGGAGAATGGCTATGATGAGCGGGATCCATTTCCTGCGCTTTGGCACATGGATGCTTTTCTTTGCGCTCTGGACTGACTCACAGTAAGGGCAGAAATCTGCCTCGTCAGGAATCTGCCTGCCACATTTGATGCATGCTTTCATGAAGTAGTTTTCCTTTCCGTGGTGTTATATGCTGATTCGGGGCTGCCGTTATGGAAGGCAGATATTAAAGAAGGGCCCGGATCATCCGTACATCCGAAAAACGCTGCCGTGGATTGGTCATGGTACATCTTCGGATAATGAGACCCCATTTTCCCGGAGGCATGGCTATGGACGGATGCTTTCCCATAAGCATGATGTTCATCAGGACGCCCAGAGAATAGATGTCCGCGCGGGCATCGGTCTGGGAAAAACCGAACTGCTCGGGAGCCGCGTATCCTATGGTACCGAGAACCTGTGTATCTGTCCTGCTCTCCGGTTTGTGGACCCGGGTGGCGTCAAAGTCGATCAGAAAGGCTTCATCTCCCCGCAGAAGAATGTTCTCCGGTTTGATATCCCTGTGGACAAGGCCCAGGTGATGGATGGCCCACAATGCATCGCAAAGCTGCAGAATGATCTGCTTTGTCTGTTTCTGCGTCAGCGGGCCGGCATCCAGAAGAAACCGGAGGCTGTCGCCGGAAATGTATTCTTCAAGAACAAGAACCTCATCTTCTTTTCTGGCTGTCTCGTAGATCACAGGAATATGCGGGCACCGGATCCCTTTAAGCTTTTCGTAAGCATCTCCGGCGCCGTGGTAGTGCCTCAGGATAAACAAGTTCCCGCTTGTACGGTGGCGCAGGAGAAGGATCCTGCAGCGGTCTGAATTGCGCAGCTCACGGCAGATGTCATATTCTTCTCTGAGAACATTCATAAGAAAATCGAACATAGATTCCGCCTCTCGCCATCATTGATAATTCCCAAATTTCACATTAATCGTATGCATCCTGCTAATGGTTATGCATGCCCGTGTATGATAAAATTCATTATAGCATTGAATTCCGACGGGAGAAACCATATGAAAGTAAAAAAAACAGGCGAGCTGAGAGAGGAACTGATGTCCGCGCCGGATCTTAACGAGTTCCTGGAAAACAATAAGGAGCAGTTTTTCAGCGAGGATATCCGGGATCTTCTTCAGCAGATGTTTTCAAGGCGGAGGATCTCCAAGGCATCCCTTGCAAAGAAGGCAGGTATGAGCGAAGTCTATCTGCATCAGCTGTTTGCAGGGCAGAGAAAGCCTTCGAGGGATCGCCTGATCTGCATCTGTTTCGGACTGCAGGCTTCACTGGATGATGTGCAGGAGATCCTGCAGAAAGGCGGATTCGCGTCACTCTACGCGAGAAACCGGAGGGACAGTATCATCATGTACGGTTTTTTGCACAGGCTTGATCTGAATTCGATCAATGACAGGCTGTTTCAGGAGGGGGAAGAAACGCTTACGTAACCGGTATGAGATAAACGTAAGCAGTTACAGAGACTGCTGCACAGACAGCTGAGGATTCATGAGGAGGAGAAGAATGAAACGGAGAATTACGATTGCCGCAATGATGCTTTGCGCTGCCGTAAGCTTTGTGCTGCCTGCCAGAGCGGATACAGCGGCAAATCTGAAGGAAGTAAAGGAACTGATCAATAAAAAAGGCATCGATACCGGAGATGTGAGAATCCTTACTTATAAGAGCTATACGGATGACATGATCTTTTCTGTTGGTATCAATCCGGACAATGAATTGATTCTTGCAGGCATCAATCTGGAAACGGACGAGACATCTTACGTACTCTACAAGGATGATGCCACGGGATATCTGGTGACAAAAGAAGCTGTGGGCGGCAAAGTTATTCAGGGAACCGGCAATTTTAACGCTTCGGGATACGAGCTGGGCGATCAGATCGGGGTATTCAGCTTCGAAAACGGAGTGAACCTCAGCAATAAGGCAAAGACCCGCTTTGAGATCCGGTCCGGAGCCATGCTGGAAGAGCTGATGCGTTATGCGAATTTTATTCTTTATCTGAATGGCAGCGATTACACATTGAAGGACATAGGATTCCCGGGCGTCGGAGATACGCTTGACGGTGAAGGAGTATATGCCCTTCAGCCGGACGAGTTCATGGGCGTGTGGGAATATGATCCGGAAAATGATCCGTACGCTCCCGACGGAGCCATGAAAAACAGGATCCTGATCAGCGGGCAGAATGTATACTGGCGGTCGTTTGATCCTTCAAAGGAGGAAGTACCTTCATCAATCGAGGATTTTGAAGGATACCAGATCGGATCGGATTTCCGGTATTGCCTGGACGCCTGCACACTTGAAGTGGTCGCGAAGGATACCCACGAAAGCGGTTCCTATAAGGATCATTATAAAAGATACATCTACCGGGGAGACGGGGACGAGATACTGATGCGCGTCGAGTCCGAGGACCAGGGGCTTGAAAGTATAGAAGACGGAAAAACGTATGTCCTTGTAGACGCCATGGATGAAGCTGCGGAAGGAACGGTCAGAGTCAATCATTTCAAGGTCGAAGACGGAGATGAGGAAGAAGCAGTATTCCTGAACGGCGGCTGGAACAACGAAGACGCAGAGGAAGCAGAAACACAGGCAGCCCCGGTGTTCGGGTCATTTTCCGACAGTGCCGGACTTGGCAGCGATGACGCCGGTGATGTTTCAGAAGACACAGCAGAGACAGAGGCGGCTGAAGACGATGCGCCGGCATCCGGTTCTGACCTGACAGGAATTGCAGATGGAGGTACATCTTCGACGGGTTCAGACCTCACAGGAATAGCAGATGATGATACTTCTTCGAAGAGTTCAGACATTCCGGGAGTGGCGGATATCAGCAGCTGGGCTGACGACAGCTGGGCTAACGGCAGCCAGAGCAGCGGTTCAGCGACCATGGGAGAGAAAAATGCGCTGCAGAGCGCGAAGGATTATCTGAATGTGATCGCGTTTTCCTATGATGGACTGATAGATCAGCTTGAATATGAAGGCTACTCCTATTCCGAAGCGAAATACGCCGTTGATCACTGCGGCGCGGACTGGAATGAGCAGGCGGCAAAATCAGCGAAAAGCTATCTGGATGTCATGTCCTTCAGCCGCGATGAACTGATCAGCCAGCTTGAATATGAAGG
>CADCOP010000370.1 GCA_902803065.1 uncultured Lachnospiraceae bacterium
CATCTCTGTCATACAAACTTCCACTCTTCTTTCGCGCCGAAAAACTGTTCTATATCCTTCCGCGAACAGGTAACGCTTCCCTGGGCAAAGAAGGGTTTGCCGCCTCCTCTTCCGTTCAGCTCCGCATTCATCTCTTTCACAAGGCTCCGTATGTCTCCGTTTTCCTGTCCCACGGCGTATTTATAACCGCTCTCATCGCTTCCCGAAAATACAACGCAGATTCCGGCGCAGCTTTCCATAACAGATACCGCAAGCCTTCGAACACTGTCCGGTCCAAGGTCCTCCCTGAACAGAACGCAGCTGCCCGTACCCGCAAGCCGGGCAGCCTCCAGTTCGTTCAGCCGCCTCTCCATCTCCGCAACGCGCATGAGTTCCTGAGCGGCAGCACTCTTCATCCGGTCCACAGCATCGGCTGTTGCCAGAGGCTTTGCAGAGAGCGCAACTGAGATCCTGTGGTTCTGGTCCCATACTGCATTCATGTACTCCAGAGCTTTTTTCCCGCAAAGCATTTCCACACGGACGCCGCCGCGGAATTTTTCGCAAGAGAGAAGCTTGATCAGGCCGATCTCCCCGGTGGTCTTCACATGCGTACCGCAGCAGGCGCATACATCCGCTCCCGGTATGGTCACGATCCTGACCTCGCCGTGAAGTTCTTTTTTGCTTCTGTACGTAATGTTCTTTACGCTTTCCTCGTCATAGACCCGGATGCCAACCTTCACGTTTTTCCAGACCACTTCATTTGCCTTAGACTCTATTTCACGAAGCTGCTGCGCGTTCAGTTCTCCGCTGAGGTCAATGGTGAGCATATCGCTGCCCATGTGAAATCCAACGTTTTCATAACCGTATGCTTCATGAATCAGTCCGCTCACAATATGCTCGCCCGTGTGGTTCTGCATCAGATCAAAACGTCTGTCCCAATCGATCACCCCATGAACACGCACCCCTGCTTCAATCGCCGTCTTTGAATAATGGGCTATTCCCTCCGGGGTCTCATGCGTATCAAATATATCCGCAGATCTTATTTCACCTTCATCCGTCAGGAAACTGAGTGTTCCCGTATCTCCGCTCTGTCCGCCTCCTTCGGGATAAAATGCTGTCCTGTCAAGAATGATCTCATATCTGTCTTTATGCTCAGTACAGGAAACTACGGCTGCGTCAAATTCCCTGCAATACGCGTCTTCATAAAAAATCTTCTGTGTCATTGCTCTTACTCCCGTCACTTTCCGGTCTGATTTTGATTCCCTGCTATTATACTTCCCGGCAGATCTTCGCACAACCTTAACCGTTCCTGATACATTGCTTTTTTCATGTTCATTCGTTATACTGTTAAAGGCAATGGAAAGATGTGCTTTTAAAGGAGGACTCATGACTTTTCGCGAACGTTTTATGGCCGGCGATGCCGAATTTGATGAAATATTTGACCTGACAGATGAATGGAATATGAGCGATGACACCATCACGCTCAGAGAATACCTCGGACTTACTGTTGAAGAGGAAGATATATGGGTAACTGAGAGTGACGAAGCTCTCGAGGAGTTCATGACAAGGGAACGCACCCGTAAGATCTTTTTTACGGATCTGGATGGCACGCTGCTGAACGATCAGAAACAGATATCTCCTGCCATGCAAGAAGTTCTCCGGAATATACTCGCAGCCGGTCATCTTATCGTGATAACGACCGGAAGAGTCCTGCCCAGCGCGCTTAAGCAGGCGAAACGTCTGCATCTCGACAAGCCTGGCTGTTATATCATCTGCTGCAACGGAGGACAGATCTACGATCCCTTCCGCAGGGAATTTCTCTACGCGGGAACGGTCTCTCTTCCCCTGATCAGAAAATGCATTGAAGCCGCCAGAGAAAAAGAAATGTTTATCCAGTCCTATACGGAGGAAGAAGTGATCGCAACAGAAGACAATGATGAACTGCGTGCTTACTGCGCCAATGTGGATCTTCCCTGGAGAATCGTTCCGGATCTGGAAGAAGCTCTAAAAAGCTCTCTGCCTCCAAAGCTTCTGTCAATCAATACAAAGGATCCTGAAAAGGTTGCCGGGTTCCGCGATTATCTGTCCGGAATCGTCGGGGATGAGCTGAATCTTTTCCTGTCAAATCCCTGGTATCTTGAGATCGTACCAAAGGGAACAGATAAAGGAGCTGCTGTGCGTAAAGTGCGTGAGTATCTCGGCGTTCCTGTGGAACGCACACTCGCTGCCGGAGATGCGGATAACGACATTCCGATGCTCAGAGAAGCCGGAACAGCAGTTGCAGTAAAAAATGCTTTTGAAACTGTCAGGGCCGCTGCGGATATCGTCACTGAGAATGACAACAATCATGACGGCCTGATTCCTGTCCTTAAGAAGTTCTTCCTGGATGATTAAGATCCGGAATACCCTTGCGTTAAAACAGAAAACAAACGCACTTGCAAAAACCCCTGGCTTCATCTTGTGGACGAAGCCAGGGGTTTTGTGCATATCAATGTGTCTGATCTTGTGATACCAGCCGTATCATCTTCTGCGCAGGCGAAGAACTGCCACGAGAATGATGACCACCAGCGCAGCTCCTGCTGCGATGATCAGCGGAATGATGGGTGTTGTGTCACCGGTATTAACAGACAGAGTTGTCACCACATGGAATGTCACAGATTTCGTATCCGTCACGCCTGTGTTCACCCAGCTGTTTCCATCAAACAGATCCTTCGTAAATGTCACTGTCAGCGTATAATCGCCGACCGCGTTGATCGCCATGGATGTCTGATATCCGCCGTTATTCCATCCTCCGCTCACATTTCCTATCTGGTAACCTGTCGGTCTCCAGCGGAAGTCTCCGGGATTTGGAGTCGTATTGCCCATTCCGTTTCCGACTGCCGTAAATGTGATCGTAGAACTCTTTAAATACTCCCCGTTGTTTTCGATTCCCTGAATTGCGTTATAGGCAGCTGAAGGACCATCCTTATAAAGCGCTTCAACCTTAACATCCGCCGAAGGCATGACGAGTGTTGTGTAGAAGCCTGCGGGAGCCGTGATCTGAGCGCTGCCCGTTGTGATCTTCCAGGTATCGAACACTTTGCCGTCCGCAGGCATGTTCGCTGCAAGGCTGACTTTCGTACCCGCTCCGTAAACTCCGCTTCCGCTTCCGTTTACAACTGTAAGCGTAAAGGAGATCTGCTCATATACGGCACGGATCTGGACCGGTTCATCCGGCATTGTGAAACCTGTTTTCTTCGCGGACGGATCATCCAGTTCCACATCTCCCGAAATGACCTTCCAGCCGCTGAACTTATAACCGTTCGGTGCTTCCGCCGCTGTTATCTCAACGTAATCGCCTTCTGTGTAGGTTCCGCTCCCCGAACCATTGATGATCCTGACCTCATTATCACTCAGTTCCTGATAAATGGCTTTCACATTGACTACAGAAGACGGCATTGTAAAGGAGGCTGTGTACTCATCATCCGCTGACGGATAGATCGTCAGGTCAGCTCCTGTGCTGTCTGTAATACTCCACTCGATAAAACTGCTGTCCTCATAGGACGGTGCCGTAACAGTAACGGTATCTCCCGTATAGGCAAAATACGCTCCTGTACTGTCTTTTCCGGCTCCGGTGATCGCAACTCCCTCTGTAAGAAGGTTGACTGTATAGGATTCTCTGGCCGTGAAACGGCTCGTAAGCGCCACATCATTATCCGGCATTGTAAAGCTGATCATCAGGGATTTCACCTGATCATCCGTCAGAGCAACTCCCTCTGCCGTCCATCCGTCAAAGACAAAGCCTTCCTTCTCAGATGCGGCAACTGTCACTGTCTGGCCCTCATAATACTGTCCGAGAACCGTTCCGTCAGCAGATACCGCATGCGCTACAGCCTGCTTCTGGTAAACAGGATTCAGTGTGACCGCATTCTCCGGCATTACAAATTCAAAAGATTTCTGTATCAGCAGTGAAGAGTCCACGCTGGCGCCGGTGATCTCCCAGTAATAGAAGCTGTATCCGGGAACATCAGAAGCAGAAACCTGTGCTGTCTCCCCTGCAGCAACCTGGCTGATGGTCTCATTTCCGTTAATATCCTTTACGATGAGATCATATACAGCAGGCGTTACTTCTTCTTTTTTCTCATCACCTTCGTCAGGCGTGACCTCATCTTTCTTCTCATCCGTTCCGTCCGGCGTGACCGTTCCGTCCGGTGTTACTTCTTCTTTCTTCTCTCCGGATGTATCCGGCGCTGCTTCTTCCTTCTTCTCTCCGGATGTATCCGGCGCTGCTTCTTCCTTCTTCTCTTCGGATGTATCCGGCGCTGCTTCTTCCTTCTTCTCTCCGGATATATCCTGCGCTGCTTCTTCCTTCTTCTCTTCGGATGTATCCGGCGCTGCCTCTTCCTTTTTCTCTTCGGGTGTATCCG
>CADCOP010000371.1 GCA_902803065.1 uncultured Lachnospiraceae bacterium
TTATCAGCAAAGTCAGCCACGTATGCGCGGAATTCTTCCGGGGTCATGCCGGCAAAGGCTGACGCGACAAGATCATCCTTGGTGAGGCCTTCAGGATGGAATGTTTCACCTTCGGTATAAGCATGCTCGCGTACCTGCTGCATAGCATCGATCTCTTCTTCCGTCGCATCATACGTAGGATCATCAAGCACGCGGTACATCGTCATGCAATAGTCTATATAGACAGGTGCTTTCTCACAGATGATCGTGCCGTCCATATCAAAGGTGGCTATACGGTCTGCCGGATCAAGATAGTTGGGACTGGATTCGTCTGTGCAGTCAGAAACAAACGCAACGAGCTCGCTAAGTGATTCGCTGTCCGGATTCCAAGACGGGAATACTTCTGCATAATTGAGAACTTCTATTATTTCAATTTCTGCTTCCGGAGACTGATACTGTACCTCCGCTTTTGAAATCTGAGCGGGATAAATCTGCGCAAAGTCATCCTTCATGGAAACAGGAATATATCCCATCGCCGAATACGCTTCCGACTTCTCGGCCCAATCCTGGGTGCCCCATTCCCTCGCTGCATCATCCGCGATGATCATATACGCCTCAGCAGGATACTCGTTGTCGATGATCGCATAATTCATCATGCTGGTATCGCTTCCGCTGTTTCCGAAAGCAAGTACCGGACGCTGCCCGATCTCCCGCTCTATCACTATGGTTTTGTTCGCGTTCAGGTTTTTCTGGATGAAGCCGCCTGTGATCACCAGTTCGTCATCCACGCCTTCTTCTCCGTACTTGAAATCCATATTTGACGGGGTTTTTTCATTCCCGGCCAGCTTGATCTCAAACTCCGTGCCGATCACGTGGTTTGGCGTCACATAATCCGCAATTGGGGAATTTTCCACGATCGCGCGCGTGGTCGTGCGCTCCGTACCGCTGATCACGTAGATGGTGAAGTCATTTTCATACAGATACTTCACCAGTTCCACCATCGGAAGATAGAAGCCGTCAATATAACGCATATTATTGAAGCTTGCGGTTTCCTTCCTGCCGAATTCCACGGCATAATCATAAAGCTCCTGGATCGTCATGCCGGAATAGGCCCTTGCAAAATTCCTGGCGAGCTCTTCACCTGCTTTGTATTCAGGAGTGATCGATTCCGCCACTTCCTTCAATTCTTCTTTATCTTTCTCTGAAAGCCACTCATTACTGTCCAGACTGCTGCTGCAGTAATCAATGAACATCATCGTGTCATAATAGGTAAAGAACGTCTCGCAGGTGAGCGTTCCATCCATATCAAATACAGCAATGCGGTCTTCGACCGGGATGAAATTCTCAGGGTCGTCCTCATTGGTAACTTTGGCTACATAATTTCTCAGGCTCTCGGCAACCGGGGAGCCGGCTGTCCCGTATTCTGTGAGCGGAAGCTCATCCGCAGTCTCCGTGGCTTGCTCTGCAGACTCGGAAGCCGCCTCTGTTTGTGCCTCAGTCTGAACTTCTGCTTTTGCTTCTTCCGAAGTCTCAGTCTGAGCTTCCATTTTTGCTTCTTCCTGTGCTTCAGACTGAACCTCCGCCGGTGCTTCAGTCTGAGCCTCTGTAGGCGCTTCAGTCTGAGCTTCTGTCGGCGCTTCAGTCTGAACCTCTGTTTTTGCTTCCGTCAACGCCTCTGTTAGTGCTTCCGTCGCCAGCTCTGTCTGTACCTGTGCCGCTTCCTTGCTGTCACCTTCGGAACTCTTTTCACCAGATTCTGCATAGGACGTGAAAATGAACGCAGTACACAGAAGCACCGTCAGAACCGCTAAAAGGACTTCTTTTTTTCTTTTAAGAATATTCAACTCCATACCTCCCTTTCCTGGCAACTTCCATGCCCAGAATAGTATTTGAAATATAATAGCGTGAAAATATCGCGTTTGTCCATAGCAAAGTCTGTTTTTTGGTCCGATGATTACCATATGAGAATCATCTAAAAAGCGCATGCTTTCGCTGAAACCGATAAAGCTTGGCAAACCCGGATATCCACAATGATTTCAATGGCATATCATGTTCTGTACGTTGGGGCTTCCAGATTCTTTTCCTTATTATGCACAAATGTTCTCTACCTGTTGTCAAACAGACGATGGGTTGTTCATTTTCTGTGATGATCATATAATTATAACAACTGAACTTTCCAGTTGATGACATGAGGAGCATAATTTCTTCAGAGGATCAGAGCATCAACTACAGAAATCGGAGGAAAAGACATGGATAGAAAAGAACTTGTCAGGAAGGTATTTCACAATGAGCCGGAAGAAAAGCTGCTGGTCGCTTTCTGGCACCATTATCTTGAGGATGAACTTGTTGATGGTCTGCATAACCCGGCATATTTGACGCAGAACCTGGAGGGGGCCAGACGCTTTAAGGAAGAGTTTGATCCGGATTTTGTAAAAGTCATGACAGACGGTCTTTTCTTTATGCCGTTCAACTATGACGCTGTACGTACAACTGCGGATCTTCGTGGTCTGCAGGAAGAAAAGGATCTTGAACAGTACTTTGAAAAAAGCGTCGAGTTTGCCGAAGCGATCCGCAGGATGTATGGAGATGACGTGCTTATCTTCTACAATATCTTTTCCCCGACCTTTCAGATCAACCATCGTATGGCGCAGACGCATCCGGAGCTCAGAACAAAAATGCCCAACCTGTTCCCGGTTCTGCTTTCCGAGGATCCGGAGGCAGTCGAAGCTGCAATCGAACGGTTGACCGAGGCGACAGAGGAACTGATCGACCGTGTGATCCGGCCGGGATTGATGGACGGGATGTATTTCAGCGTATCCTGCTATAACCGCGGGGTATCGCCCGATATGTATCGGCGGTACATTATGCCGGCGGAAAAACGCCTTATTGCCGCTGCGAACCGGCGTGCACAGGACAATATCCTGCACATCTGCGGCTGGCATGGAAACCTGAACGACCTTTCGCTGTTTACTGATTATGATTGCAGCGTGATCAATTGGGCAGTGCACGCAGAGGGCGTGTCTCTTGCCGAGGGCAAGCGTATGTTCGGCGGGAAATGCGTGATCGGTGGGTTCGGAAACGATAAGGCGGACCTTCTCTGTTCGGGCTCGCGGGAAGAGATTCAGGACTATGTGGGGAAGATCGTTGCGGAAGCCGGAAAGACCGGCGTGATCATCGGAGCAGATTGCACGACCCATCTGGATACGCCTGACGAGCATCTGCACTGGGTCTATGAAAAAGCAGCGCAGCTGAGCTGAACAGTTCCGGGCAGTCAATGGGGACGTTTCTATTTGACTCATTGAAGTGTCCCCTCTGACTCATTCTGTTATAAAGCATGGGATAAAGTGATCTTCATTTTCCGCATCCCCTGTTTGATAAGTCCGGAATTGCCTTCCTTTTTACAAGGAGTTCCGGACTGTTTGCTTTTTGAAAAACCGTTTCACCTTAACCACCCCTCTGAGCCATCCAGATGACTCAACTATCGCGGGAACTGACTCGCGTGACAATCGCTGGTTTTTGATCTTTGAGTGTCATAATATAAAGAGGATAAAAAACAAA
>CADCOP010000372.1 GCA_902803065.1 uncultured Lachnospiraceae bacterium
ACCCGGAACTCATAAAGAGAAGATCGGCACTGCAAATGCTACTGTTGATCAGCTTCTGGACAAGATCCTCGCGGAAGGCATCTACGGAGCGGGCGACAAGGTAGCTGTCATGGTCAACGGCATGGGCGCTACTCCTCTGAGCGAGCTTTACATCGCGAACCTTGAAGTATCCAAGGTTCTCGCTGACAAAGGCATTAAAGTCGCTAAGACTCTGGTCGGCAACTTCATGACATCTCTCGAGATGGCCGGCTTCTCCATCACTCTGCTCAAGCTCGATGACGAACTTGAGGCACTGCTCAATGCTCCGGCTGATACGCCTGCATTCCGTCAGATCTGATCGCGGTCGTTATCCGGTTCAGTCCGCCCGCAATTAAACCGTATGCAGTGAGGCGGATCAATGACCCGCAAGCAATATACAGGGCCGGCAGCTCATCTGCCGGCCCTGTTTTACATTTCCCGTATTTAGTCAGACTTGGAAGGATCGACTATGGATTTACAATACTTGCTTTTCCTTCAGCAGCTTAGGAACACTACATGCAGCTGGCTCACACCCGTCATGATGCTCATTTCCCATCTTGCCGTAAACGGAAGCCTGATCATCTGCGTGGCAGTCTTCTGGGGAATAAACCGGGAACTCGGCTACTGGCTCATTTCGAACTGTCTCAGCGGCCTCTTATTCAACAACACTCTCAAACTGACTGCCTGTATTTACCGCCCCTGGATCCGCTGTCCTGAGCTGGTACCGCCTGCCGGAGCCCTCAAGGACGCCACCGGCTATTCCTTTCCAAGCGGACATACCCAGACTGCGGGATCATTCTTCGGCTCCATTTGGGCGGAATACGGAAAAGAAAAAAAAGGACTGACCGCCTTCTGTGCAGCGATCATCCTCCTCACGGCATTTTCCCGGAATTTCCTCGGTGTTCACACCCCGCAGGACGTCCTGGCAGCAATAGCATCTTCCGCTGTCGTTGTGCTGATCAACGTCAGATTATCTGCAAAGATCAGGAAGGATCCGTCTATACTGCCCAAGGTGATCGCCGTCGGGTGCGTCGCTGTAATACTCTGCATTCTGTATTTTGCCCTGAAATCGTATCCTATGGATTATGTGGACGGTGCATTAGTCGTTGATCCCACTGAGATGAAAGAAGACGGATACGCGATCGCCGGAGCGTCTCTCGGTTCACTGATCGGAGCATTTCTTGAAACACGCCGGGTCAGGTTTTCTACGGACGGCACGGTCCCGCAGAAAATCATGCGTGTAGTCATGGGGCTGCCTGCCATCGCCCTGATCATGATCTTCGTCAAAAAAGCGGTCTATGATCTGATCGGAAGACCTGCGGGCCATGTTGTCATTTACTTTGCAGTGGGAATATATATTATTTTCCTCTATCCCGCGATCTTCACGGCAATTCACAGGCGCCGCATTGCGGAGCCGGAGAATCCTGACCTGAGTTAAACGAGATTTCTGATAATACCGAACACTACAAGGCCTATGCAGTATATCACTGCAGAGGCCTCTATTTTTGTTCCGGTCCTCTCGTTTCTGACCCACTTGTACGCACTGTAGAGGAGCAAAAACGATAAGTATGGCGACGTAAGGAACAAAAAGGCGTTGGCATTAAAAGCGCTTTCGAGATCCTTCTCGCTGACTGCCCGGATCATCCTTGTGATTCCGCATCCCGGGCACTGAAGCCCGGTCACTTCGTGAAACAGGCAGGGGACCGCAAAGCCGCCTCTTCGGATCCAGGCCAGATAAGCAGCGCCCGCACAACAGATAAGCAGCAGAAAAAGAACTTTTCTGCTGCTGTATCCTTTTTTACACTCTTTATTGCATTCCGGATTCATGATCACTGAAGGACTCTGTTGACCGAATCCTGCATCAGGGCTACGGACACAATACCCAGTCCGAATATGCCCAGGACCAGGAAGATCACTTTGCTCGAGCTGTTAGACTGTGTGATGTAGTCACATTTTTCGCCCATCTTGTAATACCAATACCACGAGTAGATCCCGCAGGTGACGATGGACAGGAGAATAACAATGCCGCCGCCCGGAGCCATAGGATCCTGCGCCAGTTCATTGACCTCATTGTTGATCATGTACATCCAGTAAAGGAAATAGATCCCGCATGTAACGATCGAAAGGATAATGGCGACCGGAATGCTCCTGGGCATGACGTTCGTATAGATGACCTCTTCTCTGCCGTTTCCGCCGCCGTAAGGACCGCCGGTCTGAAAGCCGCCGTTCCGGGAGTCACCATTCTGAAAACCATCATCTTGAAAACTATTATCCTGTCCGCTGCCTGCCGTATTCCGGTCCTGATGTCCGGTACTTTGCTGCGTGTCCAGAGGTGCCCCGCATTCAACACAGAATTTGGCTTTGTCCGTGTTGCCGGTTCCACATCTGATACAATACTTCATACTGCTTAAACCTCCTTAAATGCCTGCGCAAATTTCATAATATAATCCGCTGTCCCCTGAATTCCGAGACGGCTGG
>CADCOP010000373.1 GCA_902803065.1 uncultured Lachnospiraceae bacterium
CTTCAGGTAGATCTTTGCCCCGCCCAGATCCTTTGTCATCTTTTCCGCATAATAGAGCCGGCTCGGGCGGCCCGCGTACTCATTGAAAAGCGTCTGCAGTTCCGAATTAAACTGAGGGTCATTCTTATAATAATTATATGCTTCCTCCAGCTCGATGACTGCGTTCATCAGTGTTTCGGGTATATACTGTCCTCCGTGGTCACCGAAACGACCTCTTGATCTGGACATAATCCTTTCCTCCTTATAAATCACTTCAGTTCCCTGACGATCCGGACAAACTCCCGTATCTTTTCAGGATCCTTTTTTCCGTCTGTTTCCACGCCGCTGCTGACATCGACTCCCGCGGGGCAAAGCATCCGCAGCGCTACGCGGATGTTATCGCAATTCAGGCCTCCTGCCAGGAAATATTCCTCCTGTACCCCGCGTAGCACATTCCAGTCAAATGATTCCCCGGTCCCTCCGGCTCCGTGATCGAGCAGCAGCACATCCGCCGGAAAGCGCATCGCTCTCCGCGCGTCCCCGGCTGTATCGATCCGGAACGCCTTCCAGATCTGCTTCCCGGTCAGGCTGCGGAGATGCTCCAGATATTTCTCATCTTCTTTTCCATGCAGCTGCGCCGCGCCGATCTTTCCCTCATTTAAAAGCCTTGCGACTCTCTCCGGCGCTTCGCCGATAAACACGCCCACGGGCAGGATGCCGGGATCGAGAAGCCCCGCCAGATGCTCCAGCTGCCCGTCGCTCACATACCGCCGGCTTCCCGGGAACAGGATAAAACCGGCGTAATCCGGACGGACCTCATTGATGACCCGGATGTCCTCCTCCGAGCGAAGACCGCAGATCTTGATCTTTGTCTTCATGATTTCATCCCCCGAAGAGTGTCCAGCATCTTTTTCTTATCCTCTGAGCGCATCAGTGTCTCCCCGATCAGGACCGCGTCCACGCCCGCTTCCCGGAGCGACTGCATATCTTCTGCAGTCCGGATCCCGCTCTCGGCCACAAACAGAATATTATCCGGCACAAGAGCGCGCAGCCTGCCGCTGTTGCCCACATCTACGGTAAATGTTTTCAGGTTTCGGTTATTCACACCGATGATCCTGGCCCCAGCCGCCACCGCGTCCCCGATCTCCCGCTCATCATGGGCTTCAACAAGGGCAGAGAGCCCCAGCGTGTCGCAGATCTCTATATATCTGCGGAGCGTATCCCTGTCCAGCAGGGAACAGATCAGAAGGACAGCGGAAGCGCCCAGCGTCTTCGCCTCATAGATCATGTAGGAATCGACCGTGAAATCCTTGCGGATGCAGGGAATGCTTACGGTTTCCGCGATCTCCTTTAAATACCTGTTCTCCCCGAGAAACCATTCCGGCTCTGTCAGCACGGAGATGCAGGCGGCCCCGGCCGCCTCATATTCCCGGGCGATTCTCAGATAGGGAAAATCCGGCGCGATCAGCCCCTTTGAGGGGGATGCCTTCTTGCATTCACAGATGAAACTGATGTCCGGACCCGCGAGCGCCGCCTCGAAAGGAAATCCCGTATCCGGGTTCATGGAAAGCGCTGCCCTGCGCATTTTCTCCGCGGACACCTTCTGCCTGGAGGCCTCTACCCGTTTGACGGTATGGGCCGCGATCGTCTGCAATATATTCTCACTCATTGATTTGATTTCTCCACAAACGCGTTCAGTTTTGCCATCGCCGCTCCGCTGTCGATCAGCTGCGCTGCCAGGCTGATGCCATCCTTCAGGCTGTCTGCCTTACCTCCGATATAAATGGCCGCGCCAGCGTTCATCAGCACCGTATTGCGTTTCGGGCCGTGCAGCTTTCCGGCCAGGATGTCTCTTGTGATCTGCGCGTTTTCTTCCGGCGTCCCTCCGCGGAGCTCCTCGCGGGTGCATCTCTCAAAACCGAAATCCTCCGGCGCGATCGTGGTCGTCCTGTACCATCCGTCCCTGACCTCGCAGACCTTTGTCGGAGCGCTCATGCTGATCTCATCGAGCTTGTCTGTACCGTACACCACCATGCCGCGCTCAATGCCCAGGGTGGTCAATACCTGGGCGAGGGGCTCGACCAGATATCCATCGTAGACGCCGAGAAGCATGTAGGACGGAGATGCCGGATTTGTCAGCGGTCCAAGGATATTAAATACCGTGCGCACGCCGAGTTCCCTGCGGATCGCGCCTACGTATTTCATGGATGTGTGGTATTTCTGCGCGAACAGGAAGCACATACCCGGATCCTCCAGAAGTTTCACGCACAGCTGCGGATCCTGCTGGATGTTGACGCCCAGCGCCTCCGGGCAGTCCGCGGTTCCTGAATTCGAGGATGCCGCACGGTTGCCGTGCTTTGCGATCTTGATGCCGGACGCGGCAATGACAAAGGCAGATGTCGTAGAAATATTGAAGCTCTGCGCGTTATCTCCGCCGGTTCCCACGATCTCCAGGACCTTATGTCCGTGTTCAACCTTGATCGCATGCTCCCGCATGGCCGCCGCGCAGCCGGAGATCTCATCGATCGTCTCAGCTCTCGCGCTCTTTGTGGACAGGGCCGCCAGAAAGGCAGCATTCTGCGTCTGACTCGTCTCCCCGCTCATGATCTCATTCATCACCTGGTA
>CADCOP010000374.1 GCA_902803065.1 uncultured Lachnospiraceae bacterium
GAAAATCGTGGATGCAGGAATGACGCAAAGCATGTCAAGAGTGGCTCATTGTATAGATAATGGCCCCATGGAAGGCTTCTGGGGAATGATGAAACGAGAGATGTACTATGGACATAAGTTCAAGACGAAAGAAGACCTTTTGCAGGCCATTGATGAATATATGACCTACTACACGACCAAGCGCGTACAAAGAAACCTGAATGTTATGACACCGATGGAATATCACGAAATTAAGTTGAAGGAAGCAGCATAAAAACTGCCCGGCGGCAATACCGGGCAGGAAAAACTTTTTGTTTTTTCGATTGTCTACTTGACGGGTCGCACACCAGATTACTTTGCAGCCCATCCAGGTATCGGCAAAGACGGCACCTTCCAGCTGTTCGGGGATGACTCCACTTATTTCTGGGATATGAACAAGTGGGCGACCGAGAGAGCATACCGCACGGCAAGGCAGGCGCGTTTTGAACATGGCGAGACGCCGAAAGTCAGGAGGTACAGATAATGAGGGATCTTGCTATCGCCTACGGAAACAACCGTCAGGCAAAGAAATGGGTCAACAAGACCATACGGTTCGATGATCTGAAGGAGCGGCTCAAAGTGACCATACGCACTACGGAGTCCGCTGAAGAATACGCAAAGATGTCAAAGGCTCAGAGGGACGCCGCAAAAGACCACGGCGATTTTGTTGCGGGCGTCCTGATCGGTGGCCGCCGAAAGGTCGAAACGGTAGAGAAACGCTCCATGATCGCGCTTGACGGCGACCGCATCACGAAGGAGTTTCTGGCCAATTATGAGACGACCTGTCCGTATACGTCCGTGCTTTATACCACGCACAGCCATACGGACGAGAATCCGAGGGCAAGGCTCGTATTCCCGCTGACCCGGGATCTGAGTCCAGAGGAGTTCGTGGCGGTGTCCAGGTATCTGGCGCAGATGCTCGGGATCGACTTTTTTGATGAATGCAGCTACCAGCCCAATCAGCTGATGTACTGGCCGTCCTCTCCGCAGAACGGCGTATTCGTATATAAGGAAACGGATGGCGGCTGGCTGAACCCGGACGATATCCTGTCCGCACATCCGGAATGGACGGACCCGACAAGGCTGCCGACCTCATCCCGTGAGAGCAAGGCAAATACGACCGCGCAGCAGAAGGTGCAGGATCCGCTGACGAAGGATGGCACGGTCGGTCTGTTCAACAGGGTCTTCTTCCCTGTTACCCGCGCGCTTGAAGCCTTTCTCTCGGATGTGTATGAGCCTACGGACAATGAAAACCGCTGGCATCTGATCGAGTCGCACAGCATGGCAGGAGTGGAAATCAAGGATGACAAATTCGTTTATTCCCACCATGCGAAGGACCCGGCGTATCTGAAACTCTGCAACGCCTTTGATATCGTCCGTATACACAAGTTTGGCGATCTGGATGACAAGGCGTCCTTCCGCGCGATGTGCGATTTTGCCATGCAGCAGGACGAGGTGAAGGTCGCGGCGGCAAACGAGAGGCTTGCGGAGGCGGAGACGGATTTTGCCGATGCCGGGGACGATGACTGGAAGAAGAAACTGCAGCGCAATAAGAACGGTATCCTGGAAAACTCCCTCCATAACATCCGCCTGATCATGGAGAACGATTCGTACATGAAAAACATCCGCTTTAATCAGCTGGCGGATGGTATGGAGATCTGCGGAGAGGTTCCCTGGAAACATCCGGCGAAGTTCTGGCGGGATGCGGACGATGCACAGCTTATCTGCTATATCGACGCCTGCTACGGCAGCTTCTCGGCAAGGAACTACGACATCGCCGTGACCAAAGCTGCCGATGACCGTTCCTACCATCCCATCAAAGAGTATTTTGAGTCACTGCCTGTCTGGGATGAGATACCGAGAGTGGATACGGTGCTGATCGACTATCTCGGCGCGCAGGACAATGAGTACGTCCGGGCGGTGACACGCAAGGCGCTCTGTGCCGCCTATATGCGGATCTACCATCCCGGCATCAAGTTCGATTACATTACCGTGCTGAACGGCGAACAGGGCATCGGCAAGAGTACGCTGATCGCCAAACTCGGCATGGAGTGGTTTGCGGACAGCCTGACCCTTTCGGATATGAACGACAAGACTGCGGCGGAGAAGCTGCAGGGCTACTGGATCCATGAGATCGGAGAGATGGCGGGCATGCGTAAAGCCGACCTTGAGAAGGTCAAAGCCTTTGTGTCCCGCTGTGATGACAAGTATCGCGCATCCTTCGGCAGAAGGGTCACTCCCCATCCGAGGCAGTGCATCTTTTTTGGCACCACCAACAGCGAGAACGGCTATCTGCGTGATATCACCGGCAACCGCAGGTTCTGGAACGTGCGTGTTCCGGGTACAGGGAGGATGAAGCCCTGGGATCTTATGCAGGAAGTGGTCGACCAGATATGGGCGGAGGTCATCGTCCTTGCCGATGCCGGAGAGGACCTGTTCTTAAGCTACGAACTGGAGGA
>CADCOP010000375.1 GCA_902803065.1 uncultured Lachnospiraceae bacterium
GGCGTATGGCGCATGGATTACGAGGATATGGACCGCCGGCTGAAGCAGAACCACATTCATTTCGCCATCTTCTGCAGTCCGCACAATCCCTGCGGCCGTGTATGGGAACGTGAAGAGATTGAAAGAGCCATGGATGTGTACCGGAGAAATAACTGTGTTGTCATCTCTGACGAGATCTGGTCGGATATTATTCTGAACGGCCATAAGCACATACCCACACAGAGCGTCAGTGAAGATGCGCGAGACCGCACGATCGCGGTCTATGCGCCAAGCAAGACCTTCAATCTCGCAGGCCTGATCGGGAGCTATCATATCATCTATAACGGGTATTACAGAGACCGCCTGAATGCTGTTTCAGCTTCTACGCATTATAACGAAATGAATGTTCTGTCCATGCATGCTCTGATCGGGGCCTACAGCCAGACAGGCATGGACTGGACGGATGAACTCTGCGGCGTTCTGAGCGGCAACATCAATTATGCCTGCGACTTTATCACTGAGCATTTCCCGGGCGTTTCCTTTGCGAGACCCGAGGGGACCTATATGATCTTTCTCCACTGTGAAGAGTACTGCCGCAGCAAAGGCATAACGATCGATGAACTGATCCGGCGCGGCTGGGATGTCGGCGTCGCATGGCAGCAGGGCGCACCTTTCCATGATCCATGGGGTATCCGTATGAATTTCGCGCTGCCCCAAAGCCTTGTCGTCGAAGCACTTGACCGGCTGAAGGAATATGTGTTTATCTGATCCAAGCCATATGTACACAGAAGGACCGGGAGATGGTCTGATGCCTCTCCCGGTCCTGTTCTGTTCATCCATGAAAAGCGCCGTTCTCAGACTTTTTCTGTTTCCAGACGCTTTACAATGTACCCTTCCATTTCTTCCTTGTGCATTCCCAGAGCCAGGGCAAGCTCGGAATACAGCAGTTCCTCTGCGCTGCGCAGATATTTCTCATCGGTAGAAGTTGCTTTTCTTCCCTGAGCCAGGCGGATCTGCCTGCGCCGATAAAGTGTTTTGATGATCTGTACCCAGCTCCTGCCATCCTGTGACAGAAGGGCGTTCCTGTAGATCTGTTCCCTTGTCTTTTCATCCGGGATCAGCAGCGTTTCAATGCCCGGCATGCTGTCGATCAGAGCCTCCGCCTCTTCGCGGGTCATTGCGAGGCGCATGGCTACTTTCGTATTATCGACCGGCGTAAAAATGGTGCTTCTCTTTCCGTCCACAGGAATCAGCCGGTAGTACAGTCTGCTTTTGTCAGCACCGTCAAAGTCAAGCGTTGTCACTTCCGCAACTCTGCACAGCCCGTTTGTTGAGTAATGAATGTAGTCACCTGTCTTGAACATTTCAGAAACCTCCATACAGTTATATTGTATCATCAGTTTTAATTTCATGTAAGTTTAATTATTCGGAATTTTTTTAACTTTTTTGTAAACAAACTTCGTGCTATAATCGTATAGATTTGTTTTCTGAAAGGAGATTCTGATGAAAAAGGCAAAACGTATTCTCGCCTGGTGCGGCATCATCTTTCTTCTGGGCATGTATGTGATCACGTTCATACTGGCCCTGACAACAAATGAAGCCACGAAGGGTTTCTTCATGGCTTCTGTAGCATGCACGGTACTCGTGCCCGTATTCATTTACGCTATGCAGCTTGCTGCGAATTATCTCCGCGGCAAAGGGACTGATGAAAGAGAACCCGGCGAAAAATCCGGGGACAGGGAGTGACACTCCAGTCTCACGTCTCCTGGTCCGGCGTCCTCCACACAAGATGGTGCGCCGTGCTTCCGATGACTGTCAGCCCGTTCTCTTCAAAGTATTCCTTCAGCGGTGTATCCGGAATGGTGACGATGTAATCCACTTTCCGCTTGCGCAGCGCGCGAAGGAAACGGGAGCTTGTCACATCTGTGTCGTTATACCAGTAGATCCGCATAAGTCTTTTAAGATATCTCTTCATCTTCCCCTTGAAAAAGGCCTGCTCATCCTCGTAGCTGAGCATCTTTTCAAGGGTTTTTCTTGTAACAAGAGACTCAACATCCGGATCATATTCCCTGTATGTCAGAACCATCTCCATATGATACAGCACGCGCGGCATCTTTTTCCCTTCGCTGTGAAAAATGGCCGAAAGCTGTATGTATTCATCTTCCGTA
>CADCOP010000376.1 GCA_902803065.1 uncultured Lachnospiraceae bacterium
GGTTAGCTCAGCTGGGAGAGCGCTCGCTTGACGTGCGAAAGGTCGCAGGTTCGATCCCTGTACCTTCCATTTTTTTTGCCCAAAATCGGGTAAATGATATCATTTCAGTCTTCATATAACAGCTCATCCAGGTCGGCGTGGTAGTATTCCGCCCAGCTGTACTGATTCATGTAATCGCCGGTATACTGATACGGCGATGCTTTCTTTTTCTCCAGGAATTCGTAGAGATCACATACGATCCTGTCTTTTGCGATGGCCATGCTGCCTCTCTGCTTCAGGAGTATTCCGTCCAGCTTCAGGCGGGTGAAGGTATTCTGAAGGTCCTGCCGGAGATTGCACAGATAGGAGACTTTTTTCTGCGGGTCACCGTCATCTTCCCAGAGCGCCGCGATCAGTTCTCCGTTGGTGGTCTGCGCGCCTTTATTGTTTACAAGCACTGCAACGATCTCCTTGGTCTTTTTATACTTGAATTCTACAGGTATTCCATCCACAAACAGTTCAAAATTCCCAAAGGTCTGGGCAAATACTCTCTTATGCTCTTTCTGGAACTGGGGAAACCGGAGTTCTTCCAGTTCACGGACGACCTTTTTTTCTGTCGGAGGTTTCAGAAGATAACCGCTGGCATGCATTTCCAGAGCAGTATAGGCCTGCTTCTTGTCATCGCTGACAAAAATCAGGTTCACAGATGAATTCAGATCTTTGAGATATATGCCAAGCTGCAGGCCGTCCAGTTCGGGCATGGACATATCTATAAAGGCTACGTCGACCTCATTTTCTCTCGCGTATGCCAGCGCGAGGAGAGGATCTTCAAATTCAAGGATCTCATCGTCAGGATTGGCATCGTAGATCAGATCCAACAGCAGGTCCAGCTCATCTCTGTCGTCATTTACCGCTATTATTGTCATTTAACCCTCGCCTCCCGGAAGCATTGCTGCTTTTGTCTTCTGGTTACGCCTTTTCTCTGCTGTCATGTGCAGCGGGTCTGCCTCTCCGACGATCAGCATCTTTCCCTCATTCATCGCAGCATCATGCAATGGGCCTGAGCGAAGGTCAGATATGACCAGAGCGGCAAATCTGTCATAATTATCATCGTCTATCACCGGAAAATGATATTTCATTCTGTACCAGTGTTCGGAATCGTAACCGACACTGCCGATATACAGTCTGTCAGCTGTTGCCGCGACATCATCCGTGCCGGCCGGCTGTCCGCTTTCCAGTCCTGTATCCTCACAGAACAGCACGCCGTATACTCTGAGAATTACGTCACGGGTCGTCTCCTCCCAGCCCGCTGCTGTCAGCTTTCCCGTTTTCCGGTCCATGATGTCATAATAGTATTCTTTTGCCTCATCGCTCTCATCAAAACGAACGATAGCTTCATATAATTTCCTGTTAATGCAGTTTTCAGCCATAAGTACTCCTTATTTCCTCTTCGGATCATCTGTTTCATATATACTGAATTATATGATATTGAACGGTTGAATGCAATCAGAGGCCGGACCCGGAACGGAAGAATGCAAACAGCAATTGATAGTGGTTCGGTTTGTCTGATACAATGGGCATATACGGGAACTATACCGAAACAGATCTTTTTGCCTCATGGAAAGGAACAGAACAGATATGCAGACACTGATCGAATTGTACGATGAAAACCCCATTGAGAATGTTCTTGGGACGGAGATGTTCCGGCCTAAGACAACGGTTCTGCTTTGCCCGCAGGATGAAGCATCCGGGATGAAGGCTTCTCTGGAAAAGTATTTCAGGTACAGAAAATGCAATGTCAGACTCGTGATCGTACCCGTCAGCCTTGTGGATGCCTCAAAAGTGGAAAAGAGGCTGCGGGAGGTCCTTGAGCAGTTTGACGACTGTACCATCGATATATCCGGCGGTACGGATGCGGCTCTGTTTGCTGCGGGAGCCGTGGGAGGGGATACATCCGTCATTACTTACAGCCGGAGGAAAAACTCTTTTTTTGAGATACGCAATGCGGCCTTTGCCCGCAACTGCGCCTGTACTGTCAAACTGGATGCCAGATCCTGCTTTCTCATGGCAGGAGGCACGCTGCTGCCGGGGCGGGGGAACAGTGAGGAGCTGAGAGGACGCATAAACGAGATCGACAGA
>CADCOP010000377.1 GCA_902803065.1 uncultured Lachnospiraceae bacterium
AGTCCAAGCAGCGGAAGCAGGCTTGCCGGAGCTTCATGTGTCACTATAAAGTCAGTCTCCCAGTCCGCTTTTTCCATGCTGCGTATCCCGCGCTGCATCTCTGTCTGATCCGGAAGCTCCTGCGGCCACCATGACACCCCCAGAACACGATGCCTGATTTTTCCCATGCGGTCCATCTGCTTCGATGTCCGTTTCCAGTTCCTGTCTTTTTCCGGATCCAGGATCCCGTCATCAATGTCATGGGAAGAAGCGCCTCCAAAACAGAAAAAGCGCTTTCCATTGATCATATATGTTTCCCCGCGCATCAGGTGAAGCACCGAAGGACGTATCCTGTGGACCATCCCTCCGTGCCACTGCTCTGCCGGAAATGCGTTCAGCCGGTCAAAATTCTCGTGATTGCCATCGATAAAGAGCGTGGTGAACGGACGGGCATTCAGGCGGTCAAGCTCCGCGTTCTCTCTGCGCAGATCAGCGCTCTTTTCTCCGGACCAGACTCCTCCGAAATCCCCGGCAATGATCACGTAATCCGTCTTGGACATCTCATTCTGCTCTGTGAATATTTTCCTGTCAAACCTTCGGAAATCGGAATGGCAATCTCCTGTAATAAAAATCATCGCAATTACTCTTCACGCTTTTTCGGACGGCTCATAAGATTTCGGACGATCTCCGCGGGCTGTCCTGCGTTATTCACTATTTCGTTTACTCCTCTGGCGATCGGCATATCCACATGGTACTTTTCGGAAAGGTACATGGCTGCCGGAAGCGCATTGATTCCCTCCACGACCATGCCGACCTCTTCAATAGCCTGCTGCGGTGTACGGCCCTGTCCGATCAGGAAACCGGCTTTGTTGTTGCGGCTGTGAACACTGGTAGCTGTAACGATCAGGTCACCGATCCCCGCAAGTCCGGCAAATGTATGTTTATCACAGCCCATGGCCTCTCCGAGCCGGGCTATTTCAGCCATGCCGCGGGTGATCAGAGCTGCCTTCGTGTTATCGCCGTAACCCAGTCCGGCAGACATTCCTGCCGCAAGAGCAATAATATTCTTCATGGCTCCGCACAGCTCAACACCGAGGACATCACTATTTGTGTATACACGCATGCAGGTATTCCAGAAAACATCCTGCACAAACGCGGCTGCCTTCTCATCCCTGCAGGCTGAAACAATGGTCGTGGGCATATCCAGCGCAACTTCCTCCGCATGCGTCGGCCCGGAAAGAGCCACGAGTTTTACATGGTCATGACCTCCTGCCTTATCCAGCTCATCCCGGATGACCTCTGTCAGTGTCATCAGGGTCTCCGCCTCAATACCTTTCGCCACATCCACAATGATCTGCCCGTCAGGGATAAAAGGAGCTGCTTTGGCTGCCGTGCTCCTGACAAAGACGGATGGAACCGCGAAAAGCAGAATATCCTTATCCTTCAATACATCCTCTATGTCACCCGTAAACCGGATCGCGTCCGGTATGATCATGCCGGGAAGATTGGGGTGCCTCCTCGTTTTCGCGTATTCTGTGACCTCCCTCTCAAGAGCCGACCATAATACCACATCATGTCCGCTGTTGCAAAGCATGCGCGCCAGCGCTGTTCCCCATGTTCCTGCGCCCAGGACTCCTACTTTCGCCATTATCTTTTTACCTTAAGTCTCCGCCAGGGCACTGCCCTCCGGAACTTTTTCCTCTCGTTCATATACTGAAAGGCCGGCTGATGTAAAACACGCAGCCGGCCTTGATCATCATTTCCCACTGGTCTGCAGAGACCGATACCAGGCTCTATTCGAAATCAAAGTCATCCTTGTTTCTTTCTTTGAAAATCTCATAGATCTTGTCGAGCATCTCCTCATCATCCACAGACTGGTATGTTTCCATATCCGGGTCATCCGGATCCTCAATAGCTTCAAAGATCAGAACTTCGCCGTCATTCTCCTCGTCGGTATCCATGAGGACGACATAGACCCTGCCATCCAGCTCGATCGCGTCAAGCAATTCAAATTCAACATCATTTCCGTCTTCATCCGTCAGAACGATGATGCTGTCCAATTCCTCGTCATCTCCGCCATTTCCGAGGATATCAATATCCTTAATGTCTGCCATAACTGCTCCTTTCCCGGGCATAACGCCCGCTTCATGGACTAACGTTATTGTACTATAGAATCCCCGAATTGTAAAAGCCATTTTTTGATCAGGCATCCGGCGGTTTCTTCAGCTCCCGAGCGGTATCTCGACCACTTCCGCCATTCGCAGCAGGCACTGTTCGATCTGCGAGGAGATCTCTCCCGTCAGCCGCTCCGCGATCTCCTCATTTTTCTCTTTTTCAAGGCTGTCATACAGACTTGACCGGACAGAGGCGCTGACATCCTTCATTCTGCCCTGGACCGAGTTCTTCGGGACGATCCTGCGCAGCAGCTTCGGAAGGTCAGCCTGCAGCAGCGCTTCCTCCATTTTTCCCTTGCCAAGCATGAGTACAGCCAGCGACAAGGTCATGCCGGCTATTATACCGGTAGGTCCGCTGGAGATCAGCGCGATCCCGCTTCCGCCGCACAGAAGCCCCACCATCAGAGAAATAATTGAATCGATCATCCATGTGATCTCCTCAACAGCAAACACATTTTTCGCGTCGATCCGTATGTCTATGTCAGACAGCCTGAGGTACGTGCTGAGGCTCAGCGCGGTATAGGGCACATTATGCCGTATGCAGATTGGGACTGTAAATTCTTCCAGTTCCTCTGCCACCGGGCGGAGCCAGCCGGCAACCGGACGCACAAGAAGCTCTTTTGCTTCTTCTGTCCGCAGGTAGGCTTCGATTGCCTGCTGCATGGCGTCATCGGTATCCGAGAGGCGGCGGATCTCTCCGCTTCTCCACTTTTCAAATACCGGAAGCGCAGCATTTTCAAGAATGGGATCAACCAGAGTATCAACGATCGCGCGGTACAGCTCCCTGATATGGCTGCGCACAAGATCCTCGACCTTTGTGGACCGGACCAGTTCATTCAGATCCTGCTTAAACTCCCGGAGCTGCTCATCGATCCGGCCGCTCCAGGCAAGTCCCCGGGATACAGAGTATTCCGGTTCTGTTCCGGATATGATAACTGACTCCGGGAAAATGTCTGCGCACCAGGTCCGGATCTCCTTAAGCTTTGACACTCCTCCGGTAAGGAACAGAAGTTCCGGCTGTTCTCCATGGATATTCCCGCGGACATTTTTCAGGCTCTTTTCAAAGACCTGCCGGAACGACTCGCCGTCAAGACGCGGCGCGGCTCCTTCTGTCAGCAGCTTTGCCGTCTTTGCGTCCATGCGGATCGTCAGGCGCAGCGGATCATCATAAAGGATCCGGATCGTCTGCACGCATGGGTTGTTTTCCCAGTAAGCTTCATCCGAAAAATATTTCTCCTTCAGTTTCCGGGCCGCGAACTCACAGTAGCTGCGCCAGGGCTCACTTTCCTGAAAGACTCTGCGGATCCTGTCCGCGTCGGGCGATTCGGATACGGCTCTCTCCAGAAGCAGTTCATCCATGATTCCGCCTCCGAGCGCCACTTCGCCGGCTGTCTGCATCTCCACCTCGCGGCCGCCGCAGATATACGCAAAATCAGTGGTCGAAGAACCTATATCCACCACAAGGACCGGCTTTGAAAGAATATCATAACCGACCTGCAGGTGTTTCGACTGGCAGGCACACACAAGAGCCGCCCTCGATTCCGAAATGATCCGTACAGGCGGGTAGCCGGACCTCTCAAAGATCGACCGGTACTCCTCTCTGGCGTTCTTATTCCACCCTGCAGGGCATCCGACATAGAAACAGCAGTCCTCATCCCTGACCAGCGACCCGTCCAGGTACAGACGCGTCAGCACTCCCGACGCAAAGCTTCGGATATCCTCCGAGCTGGACTTATCCTCAAGAAAACGGCTCTTGAAGCGCAGACGCCTCCGGATGGCCCCGGCGTGATAGCATGCATTCTCCCCGATCAGGAGCTCTCCGCCGGCAAGGTACGCGTAGGCCGTAATAAAGCTTCCCTCTCCTTCGACTTTCAGTATCTGAGGAGTTCCCGCGTCTGTCTTGCCGAGGCATGAGACCGCGCTCTCCGCATCTCCCAGATCAAATCCAAAAAAGCGTTCCATTCATGACCTCCCGCTGTGATTCCTTCTGCAAGACCTTTACGTTAAAGACCTCCCGCCGCGATCCCTTTCCGCAGGACTTTTCCGCTGCGTACAAGCGCAGGGCGGATGGTTCCGGATCTTTTCGAAGGCATATGATCAAACCAGAGTTTTGTCTCCTCATTGCAGTCAACGACCTCCACCTGCATCGAATGCAGGAAGTGCCGTACCTGCGCAGCTTTCTCAAGCGCGTACTCTCCATCCCCGCTGTAGGCGGCTTCCAGCAGATCCGAATACAGGATGACCGCCTCCGGAGAAAGCGCGCCATCTCCCGCGTCATTTTCTTCCTGCACGCGGTTTTCCCATTCTGCTCTGCCGCGGATCTCATCCAGGTTCTTATCGATCACCTGGACAATGGCATGCAGGATCCGGTACGTTTTCTGCGGATCAATGGATATCTCCACCATCCGCTGCCCCGGGCTGCTCTTCTCCCTGTTCCAGGAAGCCCGGCTCTCTGAGGCAGCTTTATTCTTTCGTCCCCCGATCAGGATGCACACTCCTCCGGCCGCTGCAAGAACAGCGCTGAGGATCCAGCGCAGTCCTTCCAGGGATCCGGGCAGCTTCATTGCGGAAATGAGCACGCCAAGAGCCAGACAGATGAAACCGGCAGCAATCAGCGCTGCACCTGTCAGTTTCCCGCCTGTATGGTCATCCTTCCCGGAAGATGCGCCTGACAGACTTTCCCATATTCTGGTCTCCCCGACAGTATCCGAAAGCTGTACGCTCATGCGCGCCGCTTCCGTCATGGCCGCAGCCGCGTCCCGTACAGTTTCATCGCTGCACTCCTCATTGAACCGGAACAGAAGTCTGTCAAACTCCTTTTCAATAACCGGTACAGCCTCCCCGGGCGTTTTAGCTCTGCGTATATCTTCCGTAAGACGGTCTCTGCCGCCTTCCAGAATATCAAGCATTTTCATGCAAACAGCTCCTTTTCGTATTCTGATACTACAGATTGTACTTCATTTCAGATGCCTTCGCAACACGTGCCGGCCCGCCGCTGCCGGGAGTCATCCGTGACAGCGCAAAAACTGCTGCACGAAATGCAACACAAAAAAAGAAGCCCCAGTAAACACTGAGGCTTTGTGATGGAGATAGTGGGATTCGAACCCATGACCTCTTGAATGCCATTCAAGCGCTCTCCCAACTGAGCTATACCCCCGCATCACATTAACGAATGTATATTACCATACTTTTATCTTTCTGTAAAGCTTCCGCGCAAACAAATTGCGGAGATCTGCTGCATGACGCGGCGGTTCAGCCGTTATGCCATGCGGCAATCTCCGCATTTACCCTGATCTTACTGAAGAACAGACTTTATCCCGTCTGCCATGGCCTGCAGGCTGATCGCTTAGTACACTATTACTCTATATTTCTGTGATTATGCGACATTTTTTCGAATGTCAGATCCTCTGACTCATCTACGATCATCATGACCACAATGTCAAATGTGATCAGCAGGCACTGTTCAAACAGGTTCCCCATGGGCTGGAAAGACGGCACTACCGGATCTGTTCCCTTGTATACAGCTGCAGGCAGAAAGAATACTGCGTCAGCGACTTCCTTTGCTGTTATTCCGCTCGGTGAACCGGTAACGACATAAATGAACGCTCCCGCTTCCTTCGCACGGCGGCATACATAATCAAGATGTCCTATTTTCCCGTCTCCGAGCGTGGCGATCAGCAGGTCTCCCTCACCGATATGAGGCGTCGTATCATCCCAGATCCAGTGCACTTCCTTCCCCATGTGCATCAGGCGCATGGCAAAAGCACGCGTCATCATTCCCTCACGGCCAACGCCGATGCAGAACACTCTGTTGTACTTTTTTACTGTCTCCACAAACTGGCGCAGATTTTCCTGATCCTGCGCGGCAAAAACCTGCTCGTACTCTTTTAATATCTTTTCTCCGTACTCCCGATATTCCATTTTGCACCGCCTCTCTTCTTTTTACTTTCTTTCCATCAGATACGAGAACACCTGGTACGCTGTATCCAGCGCGTTATGCCGTATACTTCCGGCTTCGTCGATATCGAAGATGTCCGCGGAACGCACCTCACAGCCCATTGCGCCAAGCCGCTCCCTGTCGATCTGAACGATCTTCTTGTTCTCTGTTTTCAGGTATTTTGCCACGGTGTTGTCATCGATGGCTCCGTCATTGGCTATGACAACATCGATTTTGCGGCCCTGAAGATAGCTGTTGAGTACTTCCACATGATCTCCGACCATGTAATCATCGGTCTCGCCAGGCTGCGTGACAAGATTTGACACGTACATCAGCGGTGCTTCTGCCGCCGCAAGGGCTGCCCTCACCTCAGGCGCGATGAGATGGGGCAGAATGCTCGTATACAGGCTTCCCGGGCTGAAGATGATCAGATCCGCTTCGCCGATCTTCTCCGTAATATCCCTGCAGATCTTTATGTCATGATCGTAGGTAAGCTTGCGGATGTAACGGATGTTCTGGCTCACTGCCTCCTCGCCGAAAAACGGCTTCCCTTCCGTTGTCCGCTCGCCGACCAGGTCCACTCTTTCCTCACTGAGCGGAAGCACCGTACCTTTGACGTTCAGAAGCTCGCACATATACTTTGTGGCTTCTGACAGGCTCCCCTTCAGATCGATCAGCGCCGCCAGAAGAATGTTCCTCACGGGATGATTGCGGAGCGTTCCCTCTTTCTGGAATCTGTACCGCAGAAGTTTGACAAAATCCTCATCCACATTTGCCATGGCAAGGAGAACTTTACCCACATCTCCGACTGCGGGAATGTCCAGTTCCTCCTTGAGTACTCCGGTGCTGCTTCCGTTATCGCTCACTGTAATGACCGTTGTAACATCCATCGGAAACAGCTTCAGTCCGGAGAGGAGACAGGAAAGACCTGTCCCCCCGCCGAAAACGACAACCTTTTTCATAATGATCCCCCGCTGCTAAATCAGTCTTTCTTCTTACTGTCCCTGGATAGAGACTTTATCAGTGATGGAAAAGACGGATGCCCGTGAATACCATTGCCATTCCGTACTTGTCGCAGCACTCGATGACAAGGTCATCTCTGACAGAACCGCCCGGCTGAGCGATATACTTAACGCCGCTCTTGTGCGCACGCTCAATGTTGTCAGAGAACGGGAAGAACGCATCGGAACCCAGAATAACATCCTGCATGCCGTCGAGCCATGCGCGCTTTGCTTCTCTGGTAAAGACTTCCGGACGTTTCTTAAATCTCTTCTGCCACTCTCCGTCGCGGAGAACATCCTCATATTCATCCCCGATGTAGACATCGATCGTGTTGTCCCTGTCGGCGCGTCCCAGTCCGTCAACGAACTCGAGACCAAGTACCTGCGGTGACTGGCGCAGATACCAGTTATCTGCCTTCTGGCCTGCGAGACGTGTGCAGTGGATCCTGGACTGCTGTCCGGCGCCGATACCGATCGCCTGGCCTCCCTTGACATAGCAGACAGAATTGGACTGTGTGTATTTCAGTGTGATCAGCGCGATCTTGATGTCGATCATCGCCTCTTCCGGGATCTCCTTGTTCTTTGTAACGATATTTGAAAGAAGATCCGCATCCATGCGAAGCTCATTTCTTCCCTGCTCGAATGTGATGCCGTAGACCATCTTCCTCTCCAGCTCTGCCGGAACATAGGACGGATCGATCTCGATCACATTGTAATTGCCTTTTTTCTTTGACTTCAGGATCTCAAGAGCTTCCTCTGTGTATCCGGGAGCGATCACGCCGTCCGATACCTCTCTCTTGATCAGCTTCGCTGTGGAAGCGTCGCAGACATCAGAAAGGGAGATAAAGTCTCCGAAGGAAGACATACGGTCGGCACCGCGGGCTCTCGCATAGGCGCACGCGATGGGAGACAGGCTCTCAGGATCATCGACCCAGTAGATCTTCGCAAGCGTCTCATCCAGCGGAAGGCCTACTGCCGCTCCCGCGGGGGATACATGTTTAAAAGATGTAGCTGCCGGAAGGCCCGTAGCTTCCTTGAGTTCCTTGACAAGCTGCCAGCCGTTGAAAGCGTCAAGGAAATTAATATATCCGGGTTTTCCGTTCAGCACTCTGACCGGAAGATCACTTCCATCCTCCATAAAAATGCGGGAGGGTTTCTGGTTCGGGTTGCATCCGTATTTCAGCTGAATTTCGTTCATGTCTGATCCTTTCATTTAAGCGTTTTTTGATTTA
>CADCOP010000378.1 GCA_902803065.1 uncultured Lachnospiraceae bacterium
CGATGATCCGGGCGCAGTGCAGATAACTACGCAGCAGGGACAAAATTATGCGATCATCAGACTGAGGACAGTCGAGGAAAGGAATCATTAGAATGAACGAAGAAGCAGGAAAACTTCTGAACGATCTTCTGAACGGTGAGCTGCTGCAGATGGTATTCTCCTCCTGCAGGGATCCGGAGAAGCCTTCTGTAGTAAAAGTACGCCCGGTCTTTCTCCGCGGAGAGCTGATGTTTCAGGCCTCCTGGAGAGAGCAGAACAAGGAAAAGCACAGAAATATGACAGGACCGGAGGCACTGGAACAGTCGATGGCCTGGCTGGAGGGACCGTATCACCAGATGCAGGCAGAATGTACAGACCGGACCGCAGCTATCCTTGTAAGCAAAAAGGGCAGGATGACTGTCCGCAGCCGAAGCCGCAAAGATGCGCTGCCCCCCAGGGAGCTTGCTCATAACAGGAAAAAACAGTACATACTGGAAGAAGGGCGGCCGGTAACATTTCTCACGGAGCTTGGAGTGATGACGCCCGAGGGAAAGGTCGTCCACAAATACAGCGATAAATTCAGGCAGATCAACCGGTTCCTCGAATTTATCGAGGACGTAGTTCCGGCGCTTCCAAAGGACCGGGAAACGCGCATCATCGATTTTGGCTGTGGCAAATCTTACCTGACCTTCGCGGTCTATTATTATCTTCACGAACTGAAAGGCATGGATGTACAGATCATCGGCCTTGACCTCAAGGAAGATGTGATCGCGCGGTGCAATACGCTGGCTGAAAAATGCGGGTATGAGCGCCTTCGCTTTATGACCGGTGACATTGCTGATTACGAGGCGGACGCCCGGGAAGGGCGGCCGGCAGCGGACATGGTCATCACGCTTCATGCCTGCGATACCGCCACAGATTACGCGCTGGCCAAGGCAGTCAGCTGGAACGCCGGCGTGATTCTGAGCGTCCCGTGCTGCCAGCATGAGCTGAACGCGCAGATCCGCAATGACCTGCTTGACCCGGTCCTCAAGTACGGACTTCTTAAAGAAAGAATGGCTGCATTAATAACCGACGGCCTGCGCGCCTCCCTGCTTGAAACGCAGGGATATGAAGTGCAGGTGCTTGAGTTTATTGACATGGAGCATACGCCCAAGAACATCCTGATCCGGGCTGTGCGAAAAGGAAAGCAGATCGACCCGGGCAGGCTTCACCGCAGAAGCAGGGAAGAAGCCATCCGTGACCTGGAAGAAGCCATCGGCGCTGACCTGACGCTGGAGAAACTGCTTCGGGAGATAAAGAAGGGCTGCTGAAAGGCAGAATAAGCTGCGGCGCATTATTGTAGATGGCTGCCTGCGGCGCATCGGCAGTATTGCGATTTACTGATGTTTCTGCTAATATAGATAGGATATTTTTGCTTTGCTGGCATAGTATTCCGTTTTTCGAAGACCCGTGGGCCGGTCATCTGGGGGCAGCATCGGAAGCACAAAGAAGCTAGTTCCGCCGATGCCAAAATCGAGCCGGATCGGGTGAAAAAGCATCGGGATCGCAAACAAGCAAGTAACATCGATGCAATGTGACGATATAACAATATAAGAGTATAACAATACAACGATAAAACAGGGAGTTTTCAGTGATATGAAAAGAATGCTCTTAAAAGCCGGGCGCGCGGCAGCTCATGTGCTGTTCCTGGCGGCTCTGTTTGTGGTATCTGTCCTGTTTTTTTCCAGGATGATCAATCAGACTACGCCGGATGAAGCGCTGGCAATGGAGTCAAGTACATTTCCGCTGGTCTATATGCAGAGGAAGGGAGTCAATTTCAACTGCCTGCACGGGTATGTGCGGGAGATGGATGCGTCGGCCCTGCGTGAGAGCATTACCCCGCTGCAGAGTGACCGGAGCATAGATATCCAGATCCAGACCTACTCTTCGACCATCGACAGCGTCTCCTATGAGGTGCTCAGCCTGGACGGGAAAGAGCAGCTGGAGAACACGAAGGTCATCAAGCTGGAAACGGATAATGACATTGTCCGCGCGAAGCTTACGCTGCAGAACCGGATGCTGATGAATAAGGAATATATCCTGAAGATCCGCCTCGTAACCGGCGGCAGGAGCATCTGGTATTATACGAATGTTGTGCTGGCAGATGGTCTTCACGCGGATGAGTACCTGAATTTTGTCATCGGTTTTTATGACAAGACTGTCAATAAGTCCGATCTGGGGACTGTCGCGGCGGCCGTGGAGCCGGATGAGACGACGGACGCGGAGGCGACCCTTGCCTACATGGACATCCACGACAGCGTGGACCAGCTCACCTGGGCAAGCCTGAACCCGCAGATCTATTACAAGCCGACGCCGCAGATCTGTGAGATCAACACGAACACGGCATCGCTGCGCACGGAATACAGGATCGCGTCCGTAAATGAAGACGGCAGGACGGAGATCTTTAATGTAAAGGAATATTACCGCGTAAGGTTTACGGACAGCCGTGTGTTCCTGCTGAATTTTGAGAGGACCACGGATGAGGTGTTTGATCCGGAGAATTCGGTGCTTGACAAGAGGGGCATCATCCTGGGAATCACGGATAAGGACATTGAGTTCAAGTCCGATCCGAAGCGGAGGATCGTTGCGTTTGTGCAGGAAAATGAACTCTGGACATATGAAAATGCCACTTCGCGGCTGACTCAGGTCTTCTCCTTCCCGCAGAAGGAAAACATGGATTACCGCGATTTCTATGATGCGAGCAGCATACAGGTCCTTCGCGTTTCGACAGGAGGAGATGTGTGGTTTACGGTCTCCGGCTACATGAACCGTGGGGATCATGAGGGAGATAACGGCATTGCGCTGTACTATTACGAGGCTTCTACGGACATGGTCGAGGAGAAGCTGTTCCTGGAGAGCAGCGAGAGCTGGGGGCTCCTGGAAAAGGACGCGGAGATGCTTTCCTATGTGACTGAGGACGAACAATGGTTTTTCGCCCTGATCGAGGAGCGCGTGTACAGGGTCCGCCTGAGCGACCGCACCGTGGATGTCATCGCGGAGAATGTACACAATAACTGCTGCGCCTCCTCTGCGGACAACCGGTATTTTGCTTATCTGGCAGAGGGAGAGGAGTATGCTTCCGCAGCGCTGCGGGTCCTTGATCTTGAAAATACGGATAAGCCATTGGAATATAAGGCAGGGGAAGGCGAATACATCCG
>CADCOP010000379.1 GCA_902803065.1 uncultured Lachnospiraceae bacterium
ACTATTGTTAGAATTGAAAGCCTGATTACACAAAAAGAGCATCCCTGCTGCCACCCTGGCAACAGCAGATGCTCTTTCCTGGAGATTCGTTTTTTTACAGGCTCTTTACATGTTCTGGTTCATTCGGCATATTATCGAGCCAGTTATCAAAACTCTTTTTTGAGATCAGGAACTTACCGCCGGCAGTAACATAACTGAATTCGTTCCTCTTCAATAGTTCATAAACACTTACCCTGCTGATCCCCAGCATCTTCCTGATATCACTAACCGTATAGCATCTCGACTCGTTCATACCCACTGCTCCTTCCGTTTTTCCTTCTTCTTTCTCCTGATCGGTTTCCCTTCCCGGATCGCCAATCCATTCATCAAAGCTTTTCTTCATGATGTAATATTTTCTTCCAAGGTAGACACTATTAATTTGACCTTCTCTGATCAACTTGCGTACGGCATCTTCACTCACTCCGAGTATTTTCTGTGCCTCACTCACTGTGTAGACTGTCTTTTCAGCCATTATTGCTCCTTCCCTTTCATTAAATCACAGGCTTTTGTTTTCCATTTGAGACATCGACTCGTCTTTTTCTTTATCCTTTTCCGGTACTCCGTCTACTTCCATTTTCAGTTCATATTTTTTTGTGTAGTTCCCAATCAGCCGCTTCGAGATTTGCTCCGCGTCCGCGCAGGCCCGGAAGAATTCGTTGTAGTCATCCTGCAGGACGCTGATCCAGCTGCGCAGGTAATCGGAATGATCTTCGTAGTGCTCACCTTTCAGGGAGATCCCAAGATCTGCCTCGGTAAAAAGAGCCCCGATCTCAGCCCGGAGCTCTTCTTTAGCATATTGTTCCGAGCCGAATATCCCGCCAGGCGGCCGGTTCAGGCGGCTAGGTGCGCCTGTCATATGACCTTCTTCATGGATCAAGGTCTTGGCAAAGCTCTCTTCATCCTTAAACATGCTCCTTAGCGGCAGCACGATCTTGTCCTGTGACGGCGAGTAATAAGCCCGGTCCTGTGCTGCCTCGATAACCGGGCACTCGCAGGTATCGATGAGCCGGTCGATCATCTGCCCGAGCTGTGTTTTGTCTTCGTCCTGTACGGATGGGACATATTCCGGGAAATCCTCCACCTGCTCACCGTTGAATACCCTGAAATACATGACCTGCGGGTGGTCCAGCTGCACCACTTCCTTTACGATGTTCCCATGCTCATCTTTTGTTTTCCTCTCCTTCTCAAAGATCCACTTTTCACAGATCGTTCCATGTTCTCCTGCCTTGATCCGGAAGCCCTTTTCGAAAAGCTGCTTTGCCGTTGCCCAGCGCGGATCGCGGTATTTCCGTTCCGTAACAACTGCCATCAGCTTCAGCCGGTTGCCGCCCCGGTACCATACTTTCGACATCGGGTTCTGCGGCCGGAGGGCTGCCCTGTCCCATTCCGAAGCGTTGTGGAAGAAATCTCCTTTTTTCATCATACTGATGATCTTGTCGACCAATGCCTTACGCTCTGCCATAACGATTTCAAATGCTCCTGCCAATTCCCTCACCCCTCTCATTTTTCCTGGATATCATGTGTCTTTCAGAACACAAAGCAGCTCAATCAACAGACTGTTAAGTGTTTTTCTCATCTGTCATGTGTAATTCCTGCCGGGCCAGATAGTCGACTCGATATGTCTGATCTCTTCCGAAGAAAGTCCGTATTTCCTATACAGCATGTCATCAGTCCATCTGATCGAAAAATCCTGGACCGGTACGAATCGATATACTTTTTTCGTACAGTTCTGAGTAATCTTTTGAAGTGATACAAGGAAATGAAAAAACCTGGTTTCAAAATAGGCTATTACATTTTCTGCCGTTTCTTTAGTGTCAAACGGACCAACAAGCAGGTACGTTTCCGTGCACACTGCACCTGGTTCACAGTAAAGAGGCTTGATTACGTCTGAAGCTGAGTTACCGGATCCAACGGCTTTCGGGGCGATCACTTTATGCTTATTGACCGCATCAACATTTCTTCTGATTTCCGATAACCGGACATACTCCGTCTTTTTCTTTGCATACAGCTTTATATCGCCTGGCTGCATGTCCGTATGTGCACCGTCATAATTTGTGCTGAAGCCAAAGGGTTTTTTGGTACTCACCAGCGTGTCGAATGTAATTTCATGCCTATCTCTTACTTTGCGGAGTATGGGAATGGCTTCATTATCGCGGATCAGAATATCGCAGCCTTCTTCCTTGAGAGGTCTTACAACATCCGAAATGATCTCTTTACCTTTATGAGAGATCACATGACAGTCCCGATCCGCCTGGCGGTCCCAAAGGAAATAACAAATGCCGCCCTTGATCTCCACATCGGGGAAGCAATCAGATGCCTCAACATGGTCGTGAAGCTCAACAAGCCGCCTGTCTGTAATCATATGTGCCCTGAAATCATCCAGTCCCCAGCCACTGCTGAACCAGCGGGATGGAATGATCATCGACAGATATCTCGGTCTGAGTTTCATCGCTTTCTCGACAAATTGATGGTACAGCGGCTTAACGTGTGCCTGGTTGGAATTGCCTGCGGCCGGCAGATGATAAGGCGGATTAGTGATTATCACGTCAAACTCCACAAAATGTCCTCCGTTCCATATCCGACTAATTCATGCTGGGTTCCAGTCTGTAAATGTTATTGGAAGGCCATCATTCTGAAGCATCGTCAGAGCATCTCCGGCAACGATATTCTTACTGAGAATGGATCTTGCTTCTTCGCGGCATTGCTCATCTGCCTGTTCTTTCGCATATTCTGTAAAGGCATCATTCCAGATGTCATACAGGGCCTGACGGCAGATCTGAATATTGTCTTCCATGATATCGATGCCATAGATACTCTTCAGCGCCAGAATGGAATTACGCCGGTATTCCCGCGGGTCCGCTGCATACTTTTCTTTCACGGTCTTTAGTTTTCGCTTAAGGATCTCTTTCAGGAAAGCACCTTCCCCACAGGCTGGTTCCAGGACACGGCTGTCAATACGCTCCGCTTCCTGTTTCACAAGATCCAGCATTGCATCAACTTCACGCTTGCCTGTGAAAACCTCACCATATTTAACTGCACGCTCTTTGGACTTTACCTGTTTTGTCATCACATCACACCTCAATAGCAACCGGCAGACTTGACATCCTTCCCATTTGGAAAAAGGCCATCCCTGCGGATGACCTTTAAGTAACAGCCGCTTTAACAGTGGAGGAATGTTTTGCTTTTACCTATAAACCGGAAGTCGAGTTGACCACTATTCTTTTGCTGCTGTTGCTTACAGAAATCGGATAAGAAAAAAAGCCATCTGCAATATGCAAATGACTTTCTCTGCGTAAATCCGGAAAAATGTGCTGCTTACTTATCACGCCTGCCGTAAACAACGTTGCAGTCTTCGATAGTTATATCCTTCCATACATCCC
>CADCOP010000380.1 GCA_902803065.1 uncultured Lachnospiraceae bacterium
AGAAAGGAATGGATATGGTCAGACATGTGATCTTATGGCAGCTGAAGGATGAATACAGCGAAGAGGAAAAGAAGGCGATCAAGGCCGGAGTAAAGGAAGGCCTCGAGGGCCTGAAGGGCGTGGTTCCCGGACTGGTGGATATCTGCGTGCATACGGAAGGACTTTCTTCCTCGAATGCGGATATGATGCTTGACAGCGTGCTTGAGAGTGAAGAAGCGCTCAAAGGGTATGCGGTGCATCCGGCCCATGTGGCAGTTGCGCAGGGAAAAGTTCGTCCCTATACAAAGAACAGGGTCTGCCTTGATTTTGAGGTATGATCTGAGAGCATTACGATAATTTCCCCCGGATGGCAGCGGGCTTTTCCGCACAGGCTGCCATCCGGGGGTTTTTATATTTTATTAATAAATGTGCCGCATTGTTTAGGCTGTTTTTTACCTCCCGTGTGGTATACTCTAACTGTTACAGTTGTTTTTTATGGCTGCGGGGATGTGCGGATGAAGCTGAAGACCAGATTTGTGATCGTTTTTATATCCTTTGTGCTGATGCCGGTCATCATTTTCGGAACCCTGTTTGCCGGTTTCGGTCATATGCGGATCCGGTGGATCGAAAAACAGTATGGGATCGAATTTACGGCGGGATATTTTTTCAACTCTGTCCAGGCGATCCGGGAGGCTACGGAAGAGCTGTGCGAACAGATGCGCCATGACGCGGAGAAGGATCCGGATATGTTTCTGAGGTATCCCTATCTGCAGGATAAGAACGCGCTTCTCCGGGAAAAGATGTCCTATCTTGTGATGCTGAAAGGGGAAGATGTTTATTATCAGGGGACAGAGAGCGATATTTCCGAGCTAGTCAAGGTCCTGCCCGGTCCGGGGGACGATGAGGCGGATCTGGATTCGGAGACGTACATCGGCGGGGATACAAAGATCCTGATCCGGCAGATCGAACTGGATTTTTCGGATGGAGCGGAGGGCTGCGCGTATGTGGTTACGCCTGCCACAGCAGTTATTCCTCAGCTGAGGGGACTGATCATACAGATCGTCATCCTCATTTTCATCATTCTTATCTTTACCGCCGCATGCATGACGATATGGATCTATCAGGGCGTAAGTACACCGATCCGAAGCCTGCGCGATGCCACGAAGAGGATCACGAGCGGGGACCTCGATTTTACCGTGAAGGCAGAGGGCAGTGATGAGATCAGCGATCTTTGCCGGGATTTTGAGATGATGCGAAGCCGGCTGAAGACCTCTGAGGCGGAAAAGGCAAAATACGATAAAGAAAGTAAAGAGCTGATCAGCAACATCTCCCATGATCTGAAAACGCCGCTCACAACGATCAAAGGATATGTGGAAGGAATCATGGATGGTGTGGCGGACACGCCTGAAAAAATGGACCGTTATATCAAGACGATCTATAACAAGACGATCGAAATGGACCGGCTGATCAATGAACTGACTTTTTACTCAAAGATCGATACGAACAGGATTCCGTATTTATTTACAAGGCTGAATGTAAAAGAGTATTTTGACGACTGCGCCGAGGAGGTCAGCATGGACCTGGAGGGCAGGGGGATCCTGTTTACTTATGAAAATACCGTCAGCAGGCAGGTCCGGATCATTGCGGATGCCGAGCAGCTGAAGAGGGTCATCAGCAACATTATTGGAAACAGTGTAAAATACATGGATAAGCCGCATGGAGAGGTACATCTTCGGATCCGCGATGAAGGAGATTTTATCCATGTGGAGATCGAGGATAACGGAAAGGGAATCGATGCCAGGGATCTCGCGTATATTTTTGACCGGTTTTACCGTACGGACGCGTCCCGGAATTCCGTGCAGGGCGGAAGCGGGATTGGCCTGTCTATCGTAAAGAAGATCATTGAAGATCACAGCGGGAAAATATGGGCAACGAGCCAGGTCGGGCGCGGAACGACCATGCATTTTGTAATACGCAAATACCAGGAGGCAAAACAATATGAGCAGAATCCTGATCATAGAAGATGAGACAAGTATAGCGGACCTGGAAAGGGACTACCTGGAACTTTCCGGGTTTACCGTTGAGATAGAAAATGACGGAAAAAAGGGCCTGGAGAGGGCCCTGCAGAAGGATATTGATCTGCTGATCCTTGACCTGATGCTGCCGGGGGAAAACGGGTTTGAGATCTGCCGTATCGTGCGGGAGAAAAAGAATATTCCTATTATCATGGTATCTGCCAGGAAGGATGATATCGATAAGATACGCGGTCTCGGTCTCGGAGCGGATGATTACATGACCAAGCCCTTCAGCCCGAGCGAGCTGGTCGCGCGGGTCAAGGCGCATCTTGCCAGATACGAGAGGCTGCTGAATATCAACATGCAGGCGAATGATATCATTGAGATCCGCGGTCTTAAGATCGACCGGACAGCCCGCCGCGTGTGGATCGATGGGGTCGAGAAGGCCTTCACGACGAAGGAATTCGACCTGCTCAGCTATCTGGCCCAGAATCCCGACCATGTGTTTACGAAGGATGAGCTGTTCCGGGAGATCTGGGATATGGATTCGATCGGCGAGATAGCAACGGTCACCGTGCATATCAAGAAGATCCGCGAAAAGATCGAAAAGAATTCGGCGAAGCCTGAGTATATTGAGACGATCTGGGGCGTGGGCTACAGATTTAAGCGGTGAAGCAGGAGGAAGAATGTATGCCGGAAGGAGTCCGCGTCCTGTTTGAGGATCCTGATATTATAGTATGCTTTAAGAGAGCAGGGATTGCAGTAGAGAGCGCGAAGCTCGGAAACACAGATCTTGTCAGCGCGCTGAAGGTTTATCTGCGGGAAAAGAATCCGGAAGGCGGCGTTCCGTACCTCGGAGTCGTTCATCGGCTGGACCAGCCGGTCCAGGGGCTGATCGTATTCGCGAAAACGCCCTCTGCCGCGGCAGACCTCAGCCGCCAGGCTGCGGGAAGAGAGATGAAAAAGGTGTACCGCGCGCTCGTGTATGTGCGGGACGGCGCCCGCACGCCGGACCGGGGCAGGCTTGAGGACATGCTTGTTCGGGACGGCCGCACAAATATGTCAAGGGTCGTGCAGGGAAAAGTGCCGGGCGCCAGGAAAGCGGTTCTTGAATATGAGCTTCTGGAGCGGCGCACCTTAATAAACGGCGCGGCGGCAGGGGAAGATAGCGGAGAGCCGGCGCAGGAGCCTGTTGCGGCGGGATACGGAGAGATGGCGCTTGCGCAGATCACGCTGCTGACCGGCAGACATCATCAGATCCGGGTGCAGATGGCTCATGCCGGCATGCCTCTTGCGGGAGACCGGAAATACGGGACCGGCGCGGACGACGGGAGAAAATACCCCGCGCTGTGCGCGTTCCATCTGGAATTTGATCATCCTTCCGGGAAAGGACGCTGCGCATTCAGCCTGGATGAGAACGATTACCGCCTGCCTGAAAACGGACAGAATGGTTGACGCAGGGGAAGGTAGAGGATTACTATATCTACAGGAACCTGAATTAAAGTTGCAGACAACGGGGAGCAGACATATGGCTGGTATTATGGACTATGTGGTCTGGAGGGGAGACCTGTCAACAGCGGAAAGGCCGATGAATGAGGTGGATTACCTGATTCTGGCGGAGCTTTCCTACGCAAAGATGGAGGGAATCGTCCCCGGGACCGATTCGGATGAAACTGTCAGTATCAATGATATCTGCAGAAAATATGTGGAGCAGGGAACTGAGCAGAAGGAACTGGTCAATGAGCCGAAGGATCTGGTCAGCGTTCTTCCGGGAACGGTCCGTTTCGGAGATATGCGGGCCGGATGGTATGTCAGCTGGACGGATCAGGAGCAGCAGACGCAGTTTTCCGCAGTAACGTTTTTCCCCGGAGATGGCACAGTGTTTGTCTCGTTCCGCGGGACGGACAATACGCTCACCGGTTGGCGGGAAGATTTCAACATGAGCTTTCTTGCGGAGACACCGGGGCAGCTTGCGGCGGCAAAGTACATGAGCTTTGTATGCCAGAAGACAGAGCTGCCTGTCATTGCGGGCGGACACTCAAAGGGAGGAAATCTTGCGATATATGCCGGCGCTTTCTGCGGGGAGGACCTCAGGGAGAGGGTGCGTCAGATATATTCGTTCGACGGGCCCGGTTTCAACCGGAATATCGTAGCCATGCCGGAATACGAGGCTGTCCTGCCGAAGGTGCAGCTGATCATTCCGGAGCAGTCCATCATCGGTATCCTTTTGTCAAATAAACATAAACGGAAGGTGATCCGGAGCAGCGCGCAGGGCGGGATGCAGCATAATCCTTACACATGGCTTGTCACAGTGGGTTCTTTTGAAGAAGCCGGGGCGCAGTCACCCGTAAGCATGTTCCTGGATGAGACGCTGAATGAGTGGATCGAACAGCTGGATGATGAGCAGAGAGCGGAGTTCGTGGACGCCGTCTTCGACGCGCTGGAAGCATCCGGAGCCGTGACATTCAAGGAAATGAATGAACAGGGATGGAACGGAGTCAAGGCAGTGATCCGGGAGGCCCGCTCCATGGAACCGGAGCGGCAGAAGGCAGTGCTGGATGTGGTCCGGCGGCTGGCCGCGGTCGGTACGGGCGCTATATGGGATGAGGCAAAGAAGAGCCTTGTCCGTGTGCTCGAACGGGGAATTCCGGGAGCGCCGCGCAACCAGGCCGCCGGCAAAGAAGGAGAAACCGGGAAGATCACAGAGGAGGATACGGCACAGATCGAAGACCGAAGCTCATCGCAGGACGCAGATCCGGATGCCGGTCAGAATTCATAGCGTTAACAGAAATCCACATCAGGCGTGATCCTGATACGCAGATAATAAACAGGGGAAAAAATGAAAAAGCAGAATTCCGGAACGTCCGGAAACAACCGGAGACAAGAACAGGAAGACGAAAAAAACCAGGTGCGCATGGCTGACAGTGCAGTCAGAAACAGTATGCAGGAACAGTTGAGGATGCTGGAGCAGCCGCAGGACGAACCGCAGAAATTCCTGAAAAATAACAAGTATTTTACAATATGCATTTACGCGTTCGTGCTTGTTGTGGCAAGCACGATCATGATCCGCGCGATCATTCTGCCGAACCAGACCCGGAATTTTTTTGCCGGGCTGATCCGTGCGGTCGGGCCGTTTCTGATCGCACTGCTGATCGCCTACATTCTGATGCCGTTCGTTCGCGGAATTAACCGCCTGCTGCACAGGTGTTTTAAAAAGCTGCCGCAGAAACCAGGCATGGTGTTATCCATCCTGATCGTTTATATTATTGCCGTCGGACTGATACTTACATTGCTGGTCTACGTCCTCCCGGAGGTCGTCCGGAACCTGGGCGATATTATCAACAGGATACCGCAGGGCTTTAATCAGGTATCTTCTCTCCTTGCTTCATTGCAGGAGAGGTATCCGAATTTCGATTTCAGTTCCATTACTTCCATGCTGAATGATACGCAGTCCGATCTGATGAGCGGTCTGAGTTCCATTGCCGGAGAACTGATTCCCGTGCTCTACACGGCATCCGTATCCATCGTCACATGGCTGGGCAATTTCCTGATCGCAGTGATCGTTTCTATTTATATGCTGTACGGAAAAAAGCAGCTTCTGCACATGTTCCGGATCGTTGTGTATGCTTTTGTACCGCGGAATCATATACCGCTTTTCCGGGAGATCGTTTATGACTGCAACGCGATCTTCAGCAACTTTGTGGTCAGCAAAATGATCGACTCAGTGATCATAGGGATCCTGTGCGCGATCCTGATGGCGATCCTGCGCCTGCCCTATATTTTCCTGATCAGCGTGATCGTTGGAATCACTAACATGATTCCGTATTTCGGACCATTTATCGGGGCCGTACCCGGCGCGATCATACTGCTGGTGGTCAGCCCGATGAAGGCGCTGATCTTCCTGATCATGATCCTTTGCCTGCAGCAGTTTGACGGACTGGTCCTCGGTCCGAAGCTGATGGGGAATTCAACAGGTATGAAGCCGATCTGGATCATCTTTGCCATCACGATCGGCGGCAGGTTCTTCGGCGTTCCGGGAATGTTCCTCGGGGTGCCGGCATTTGCCATCCTCGGATATCTTGCGGAGCGGTACATGCGCTACCGCCTGAGAAAACGGAACATAGCCATGGAGGATATTCTGTAAACACTGCGAAACAAAA
>CADCOP010000381.1 GCA_902803065.1 uncultured Lachnospiraceae bacterium
ATTCAAGGGTGCCGCTGCCATTATGAACCGGAAAGCACTCAAAGCTTTTACCCAGAAATACAGAACTAATATGCTCTTCGTTCTTCCATCATCCATCCATGAAATGATGATCGCCCCTTATGACAGTAGCCTCAACCTGAATGAACTGTCGTCTATGGTCAATGAGATCAACGAAACGCAGGTAGCACCGGAGGAACGCCTGACAGACAGGGCATACATCATCACCCTCTGAGAAAGGAAAATCAATGAAAGAATTGTCAATCGATCTGGAGACTTACAGCGATGTTGATATTTCCAAATGCGGAGCTTACAAGTACGCTGAGTCTGATAATTTTGAGATACTGCTCTTCGGAGTTTCTGTGGACGGCTCCCCGGTCAAGGTGTATGACCTTGCCTGCGGCGATACCATCCCGGAAGAAATCCTCGCAGCACTATCTGATGAGAATATAACAAAATGGGCCTTCAATGCCAGTTTTGAACGAATCTGTCTTTCCAACTGGCTAAAGCGCCATCACCCGCAGCACTTCTTCGGATACAGCATCCCTGAAGACCCTGCTTCAAAATACCTTGATCCTTCCTCTTGGAAATGCACCATGATCTGGTCCGCATATATGGGGCTTCCCTTATCACTGGAAGGCGTCGGCGCAGTCCTAAAGCTTCAGGATCAGAAGTTGAAAGAAGGCAAAGACCTGATCAGATACTTCTGTACTCCGTGCAAACCTACGAAAGCAAACGGTGGACGTACCCGAAACCTCCCTCAGCATGACAGCGAAAAGTGGCTCCGCTTCAAAGAATACAACTGTCGGGACGTGGAAGTGGAAATGGCGATAAAGAAGCGTCTGGCCAAATATCCCGTTCCGGACTTTCTCTGGGATGAATACCATCTCGATCAGGAAATCAATGACAGAGGGATCATGCTGGATATGCAGGTAGTAGAGAATGCAATCGCTTTTGATGAAAAATCAAAATCAGACCTCATGCTGTCCATGCAGAATATCACAAACCTGGATAACCCAAACAGCGTTGTTCAGATGAAGCAATGGCTCTCTGACCAAGGCGTTGAGATGGAATCCCTCGGCAAAAAGGAAGTCGCCCAATTTGTCAAAAACTCTGACGGTAACGCTAACGGTAACATTACCGACGCTCTGAAGCTCCGTCTGCAGCTTGCAAAATCATCCGTGAAGAAATACCAGGCAATGCAGAACGCTGTCTGTCAAGATAGCAGAGCCCACGGCATGTTCCAATTCTACGGAGCCAACCGCTCCGGCAGATGGGCAGGCAGGCTGCTTCAGTTGCAGAACCTTCCGCAGAACCACATGCCGGATCTTGCAGAAGCCAGAACCATCGTAAAATCCGGTGATTATGATATCCTTCAGCTGCTCTATGATGATATCCCGGACACCTTATCACAGCTGATCAGAACAGCCTTCGTGCCTCGTCCGGGATACAAGTTCATAGTCAGCGACTTCTCCGCCATTGAAGCACGTGTTCTTGCCTATCTTGCCGGTGAGACATGGCGCTCCAAAGTATTTGCAGAAGGAAAAGATATCTATTGTGCCAGCGCAAGCCAGATGTTCGGTGTTCCTGTTGAGAAGCACGGCATCAATAGCCATCTACGTCAGAAGGGGAAGATTGCGGAACTCGCCCTCGGATACGGCGGATCCGTCGGTGCTCTGATCTCGATGGGTGCCCTTGATATGGGGCTTCCGGAAGAAGACCTTCAGCCGCTTGTAAACGCCTGGCGTAATTCCAATCCTATGATTACAGCCTTCTGGTGGGATGTTGACCGTGCTGTTAAAGCCGCTATCACAAAACGGATTCCTACAGAAGTTCGTGGCATCAAGTTCTTTTACAAAAGTGGCATGCTCTTCATCCAGCTGCCTTCAGGGCGCAGGCTCGCCTACGTGAAACCCAGAATTGGCACCAATCAGTTTGGCGGAGAATCTGTCACCTATGAAGGTGTTGGCTCTACGAAGAAGTGGGAACGCATTGAATCCTACGGACCGAAATTCGTGGAGAATATCGTCCAGGCAATCAGCCGTGACATTCTCTGCTACGCTATGAAAACTCTTCGCCATTGTTTTATCGTCGGGCATGTTCATGATGAACTGATTATCGAATGCGATCCCGGAGTCGACTTGAAGGTCGTCTGTGAACAGATGGGAAGGTCTCCCGACTGGATGCAGGATATCTTGCTCCGCGCCGACGGCTACGAAACCAATTTTTATAAAAAAGACTGACATGAAAATAGCGGCTCCCGGTTCATCGCCGGAGGCCGCTATCTCTTTATATCTTGGCAAATTCTCTGAAAACCTTTTTAAGTTCTGACCAATACGGAGGATAATCGTTACTACCATAGTAATGACGAACTCTTCTGTTAGTAAGCTTAATATCAAGTTCCCATTGCGTTCCGTCCAATACGCAAGGATCAACAAATTCCTTTTTCCATTCGTGGAGATACAGCTGACCATATAATGTGTTGACGATTTTATTCCATTTTGCAGGTGTGATCTGCCGATCATCCGGA
>CADCOP010000382.1 GCA_902803065.1 uncultured Lachnospiraceae bacterium
GTTCAGCTTGGAGAATGTTGCGCCGCCGGAACGAAGGTTTGCGAAACCGCGGCAGATGTACATGGTACCCAGTGTTGCGATGAACGGGGCAACGCCCAGTTTTGTAACGATCATACCGTTTACAAAGCCTACGAATGCACCGAAGATGCACATCAGAATAATGATCGCCGGTACATTGAAGTACAGGGTCTTGTTTCCGATCGTCAGGCCTTCCTGGATCAGGCCGCCGGCAAGCATGCCGGTAAGGCCGACCACGGAACCGACCGACAGGTCAATGCCGCCGGTGATGATGACGAAGGTCATGCCAAGTCCCAGGATGCCGTACAGTGCCACATGCTTTGCGACCATGGTCAGGGTGGCGACTGACAGGAACGATTTTGCTGCAAAGCTGAAGAAGATGACCAGGAGGATCAGTACGATAAAGGTCCTTCCCTTCAGCAATGTCATTAATAATTGATTATTATTATCGTTTTTCTTCATGATTTCCTGCTCCTTCCAATTTATGACGCATGCTTGCCCGTACCCAGGCCAGCGTAGGATGCGCGTACGAGATTATCCTCTGTGATATCGTCTCCGCTCAGTTCTCCGGTCAGTTTTCCGTTTGACAGGACGTAGATCCTGTCCGCGATCGCCATGATCTCCTTCAGTTCGGATGAGATCACGATGATGGAAAGGCCCTGCTCTGAGAGCTGGTGGATAATCTCAAATACCTCTGTCTTTGCACCGATATCGATACCTCTGGACGGCTCATCCAGCAGCAGCACCGTGGGGTTCGTAAGAAGGCCCTTGGAGATGACTACCTTCTGCTGGTTTCCGCCTGAAAGAGACAGGATCGGAAGGTGCTTATCAGCTACTTTAATGTGAAGCTCTTTGATCTGCCCGTCTACCGCGGTGTTCTCCTTCGCGTCATTGCAGAACGGTCCGGTCGTATAATTCTTCAGGGAAGCGATGGATGCGTTCTTGCAGATGTCCAGCGTCTGGATCAGTCCCTGCCTCTGCCTGTCCTCAGGCACAAGGGCAAAACCGTTTTTGATCTGGCTCGCGATATCCTTCACCGCTATCTGTTTTCCCTGGTAGATGATCGTTCCGGTATGCTCCGGGTGCATGCCCATCAGACATTCGAACAGCTCGCTTCGGCCGGCGCCGAGCAGACCGTACACGCCGAGGACTTCACCCTTTTTCAGGTACAGGGATACATCATCAAGCAGCCAGCCGCCGCCCTTCTTCGGAAGGCGCAGGTCCTTTACTTCCAGGACCTTCTCCGCGTGATCCAGGTCGATCGAACGCTCGAAGCGGTGATACTGGGTGTTCTTACCAACCATGTTTTCAACGATCCAGCTCAGCTCAATGTCCTTGACATCCGCATCAGCCACGTACTTTCCATCACGGAGGATGGTCACGTGATCGCCGATCTCCATGATCTCTTCCAGTCTGTGGGAGATGTAAACGATGGAGATGCCCTGCTCAAGAAGCTCGCGCATGATCTTGAAAAGGACTTTAACCTCTGCCGCCGACAGGGAAGATGTGGGCTCGTCCATGATCAGGACTCTGAGGTCATCCTGGATCAGGTTGCGGGCGATCTCAACCATCTGCTGCTGGCCTACGCGCAGGTCTCCGACCATGGTTTCCGGCGGGATCTCGTGCTCCAGCCTCTCCATGATCTTCCGGGCTCCCTCAATATGCTTCTTATCGTTGAGGAATAGTCCGTTCTTCTGCTCATGGCACATGAAAATATTCTGGTAAACCGTCAGGTTCGGGAACAGGCTCAGTTCCTGATGGATGATGCCTATGCCCTTGGCGCGCGCGGCATTCGTGTCCTTGAAATAGACCTCCTCGCCGTCCATGTACATCTTGCCCGCCGACGGCTGCTCGATGCCTGCGATCATCTTCATCAGTGTGGATTTGCCCGCGCCGTTCTCACCGATCAGCACATTGACCTTTCCTTTCAGCAGATCGAACGATACGCCGTCCAGAGCCTTTGTGCCGGGGTAGATCTTATCTATCTTTTCACAATGGAGAACAACATTCGGATCATCAAACATTATGTCTCCTCCTTATCATTCTATGGTCATGGATACCGGAGTAATGGTTACTTCATCTCCGGATTTTGACACTGCTCCGACCAGAGTAACTGTCTTTCCGGCAACACTCTCATCGATGCCCAATACGGATACGACCTGAGCGTCCAGTTCTGCGTTCAGAGCTTTCGCGTACTGGGACCACTCTGTCTGGTTCGTAAAGCTTTCAAAATTCTTAACTGACTGTACATCACGTACATCTGTGCCTGAATAAATGGATCCGACCTGGACCTTGACCGTACCGTCAAATCCTTCCACATCCAGGATCAAGGCGTTCTTCTTTCCATTTGCTTTTGATTCAAATTCCTTGACCGGCGCAGTAACCTTGATTGCCGCTGCCTTTCCGTCCCAGTCTCCGCCCAGCAGATCTGCTGCTTCGACTGCCTTTTCTGTGATCTCTGTTACGACCTGTTCCCAGTCGCTGCTGGAGTCCGCTGCCGCGTCAAACGCGACCTCTCCGGTATACTCTCCTTCTGTACCCTTATCAATGATCTTTACACATCCCGTAAGGGAGAGCATTGCCATCGCGCATACCAGCATGAATGCTATTGTTTTCTTCATGATCTTTTCTCCTTGCTCCACTTTTGTATCCCGGATCTTTCCGCCCTGCCGGGGCTGCCGGATAAAAAAGAGGAGGAACCATTGACCCGATTACCTTCAACAGCTCCTCCCCTCCCTTTTTCGCCTGCCCTTCAAGAGAGCGGGGCCTTTCTTAATTCAAATTCAGTCCGGACCATGCCGGAATGACCTCTGTGCGCCGGAGATTACTCCTCTGTGTAAAC